>NZ_NMOK02000027.1:0-59742 GCF_003399985.2 Paenibacillus sp. ATY16
AATCCCTACTACACAAACTTCTTGACGCTACCTGTGCGCGCCCAAGGTAGGTCCGTTCAAGGACTGCCGCAAGTTAATAAGACCCTGACAGGGTCTTATCGCAACTCAAGTTACTCCACTGGTGCTCAATAAGACCCCGGGAGGGTTTTATTTCACCTGTGCGCGCCCGAGACGCCCAGTTCTCTGATTCCATTTACAATCTTACCGCAAAGCGGCTGCCCCGAGCCGCGATCTGCCTCAAATGCTGGAAGTTCGGATGAACGACCAGATCGTCGAGATAAGCCGATTCGGAGCTGAACGGCTCTCGCATTCTATTTAATGCGCTAATAATCTGTTCGCCCGTTTCAATGCCGATGCCGTGCCCGAAGAACAGATTATCCGAAAGCTTCACGACATTCTCCCCTTGCCATTCCGGCGTCTCATGGTCGAAATCCGGATTGCGGAAGTACATCACGTCGCCCGGGTACGATTCATTCTTGTTATGTGTCGTAATGAACCATAAGTCGCCGTCATGGTTCCAATCCCGCAGATAAAGCGGATCAAACAGCTTGTTGAACGCTTGCTCCCCGATTGTATCCAGCACTGCTTTGTACAGCACGATTACAATCGCGGTCGCGCATTCGAACCCATAATTCTCGCCATTCCGGAAAATATCGTTAATCGCATCCGAAGGCTGAACATCCGGATTCATCTGGAAGCCGCCGTTCTCCGTCCTCGTCCAATAACGCGGATTGCATCTGGAGTTACGGAATACCGCGAAATCCGCCCGGCTGTCCTGCAGCATTCTGGCCGCATTCACCGTACGGTCCCGCAGGCGCAGCTCGAACCGGAGCGAGTCCATTGAATCATATTGGTAGACAACGGGACTGTTCTGCTTGCCTTGCAGCACGTCCCGCTCGACTGGCGTTAACGTAAACGGGTTAATGTCCCCGGCGTCATTGCCCGAAATTTGAAGCATTCCCCTACCCCTCCCATGATCATGCCATGGGTTATTGTACGTGTAAGGGCAGGGATTGGTGCTCTTCCCTAGGCTGCGCCACGGGCATTATAGCGGGTGGCTAGTGGCTGAAGAAACCGATCTGAATAAAGAACAGAACCGCGAACACGTAGAAAATCGGATGAACCTCTTTGCCTTTGCCGCGGATCAGCTTCAGAATCGGATACACGATAAAGCCGATGCCAATTCCCGTTGCGATACTGTACGTAAGAGGCATAAGAACAACAATCAGGAACGCCGGGAATGCTTCTTCAATGTCGCTCCATTCGATTTTGCGCAGGACGTTTATCATCAGGAAGCCCACGATAATAAGCGCCGGAGCCGTAATGGCGGGAATACCCGCGAGAACCGATACCGTCGGGGAGAAAAAGAGCGTCAGCGCCAGCAGTACGCTTACCGTTATGGCCGTTAGACCGGTTCTGCCTCCTACGGCTACCCCCGAGCTCGACTCGACATACGCGGAGGTTGGGCTTGTGCCAAGCAATGCGCCGGTAGTCGTACCGATGGCATCGGCAAGCAGCGCGCCGCGCGAACGCGGGAACTTATTGTCCTTCAGCAGGCCGGCTTGCTCCGCAACGCCAAGCATCGTACCGGTTGTGTCGAACAGCGTAATAAGCAAGAAAGTGAAAATAACGGCATAAAGGCCATTTTGGAACACGCCCCCAATATCCAGCTGGAAAGCCGTCGCACTAAGGCCTGTAGGCAGCGCAGCCCATTTTTCCGGCAAATGCATTTGGCCTGTGATAACCGCGATAATAGCCGTGATGATCATGCCGATGAACAGGAAGCCCTTTACCCGGTAAGCCATCAGAATAAGCGAGATAATAAGACCTACGATCGTAAGCAGCGTCATCGGCTGCGACAGATCCCCCATCGTGATGAGGGTCGCCGGCGAAGCAACGACGATTTTTGCATTTTGCAGACCGATAAACGTAATGAATAAACCGATACCCGCCGTAATGGCATGCTTCAGGCTTGACGGAATGGCATCAAGCAGCATGTAGCGGAAGGAAGTCAAAGACAGCAGGATGAAGATGACCCCGGCGACAAAAACCGCGCCAAGCGCCGTCTGCCACGATACGCCTTCTCCCCCTACGACAGAAAACGCGAAATAAGCGTTAAGCCCCATGCCGGGCGCCAGCGCAATCGGGTAATTCGAGAAAAGTCCCATAATGAGCGTTGCCACGATACTTGCGAGGACGGTGGCGATAAATACGCCGTGAAAGTCCATTCCCGCTTCGCTTAGCACGCCGGGGTTAACGATTACGATATAGACCATCGTAAGAAAGGTCGTAATTCCCGCGAGCAGCTCCGTTGTTAACGTAGTGCCCCGCTCCTTCAGTTTAAACAGGCGATCCATTGCTTGTTCCCTCCAGGTTGTCCTTATTGTCCGGATTGCGTGTTACCTATTGTCCCCTTGAATGCGCCGGATTAGTAAATCTGGAAAAACAAAAAAATCCCGCGCCGCGAATGAAGGGAAGATGGTTACACGTGTCCCTTATTCGTAGTTAGGATTTTTGGCTCCTTGTAGAGACCCTCACGCCATATTGATGAGGATATACGAATGATAGTGATGTTAGCTGTTCAATTAACCTTCATAAGGTTACTGGACAAACCTAGGCACTGTCAATCCTTTTTTTACGAAAATACGTGCTATTCACGAACTATTTATTTATTTCCATTTATAATGTTCGTTTTTTATAGAAAAAGCATTTTATCGGAAAGCTTTGCTGAATATTGTCGAACGACCCGGATTTCGCGAATCGAATCGGATGAACACTTCTTTTAGCGATATACCACTACCTTTGTCAGGCGGGCAGGGAGATCGTTTTCGAGGACGAATAAGTCTCGTAAGTGACAAATGAATGAGGTGATGAAATGACGTTGCTCAAAACGAAAGAGGCGGCCCATCAGCTGGCCGTCAGTGAAACAACCGTCAGGCGTTGGGTGTCGACCTTTCCGGCTTCCTTCCGGAAGGACATGTTTGGACATTATATTTTTGACACCCCGGCGATGGAGAAGCTGCGGAAAATCAAAGGCCAGCTGGATTCCGGTACAGCCCTGTACGACATCCGGCTTCTGTCGCTGGCGGAAGAAGAGTCATTGGCGGCTGTCGCCGCTGAGGTAATGGGAACGGCCGAATCCGCTCCGCCTGTTGCGGCGGAACGCCCGGCAAGCAAGTCAGATGATTCCGGTAAGCTGTTGGTTGATGCGAAGGGGAATGTTGTTGCGGCGGATGGCTTGGTTGGCGCAGCGGCAGGCGTAGGCCGAGCCGGCGGCGTAGTAGACAATGCGGGCAACCTTCATACGGTTGGCGGCAGCTCTCCTATGGGCGCCGGGGCTAATCTTACCGGCAGAAGCAGCATTGGCGCTCTGGTGGTGGATAGTGCCGGAAACGTATACGCGGCAGGCAGCGGAGGAGGAGCTCAAGGAGCCAAGGCAACGGCTGAGATTGCAACCGGTCTTCAGCATGCTGCGGCATCCGTTGATGCAGCTCAATCGCCGGCGGGATCTGTTTCCCAATCGTCTGTAGCTACGCAAGTCATCGTCCCTTCCGCCCCTGTCCATTCTTCATCCTCCGTAACCGACGAACTCGATCCGATGCTCGAACGTCTTAATGCCATAGAAGCTGCCCTGTCCCAGAAGGCCGATGAAGTCGTTACCGTCCAGCTGCTCCATCATCGCAAAGAGCTTGAGGAGCTCCGCAGATCGCTGACCGAGCTTGCCGCAACCATTGAAGCTCTTCGCACGCCGCAGCAAGAGCTGCTTGCGTTCGGAGAGAGCGCCAAAGCCGCCGCCGAGAACGAAGGCAAACGCAAAAAACGCGGCCTGCGCTCGTTCTTTTTCTTCTAAACGCTAACCTGCCGCAGGGCCTAGCTCCCCCACTCCCGCGTTCCCCGCATCCGAGTGAGGCCAGGTTAGGTCCTATTGGCGTTTGATGCCCTTTACCCACCGGTCCCGCCAATCGACAGCCTGTCTTTGTAGTCCATAGCGGCTTGCGCAATCTGCGGGAGATCATGGCCTTCCGTTAAAAGCTGCCGGTCATCGAACAAATAGTACGCGGGATAACCTCCGCTGCCGGCTTCGAGCTGCTCCTCTGCTTTCTTTCCTTCCTCCGAATTTACATCGTAGATGACCGGCGTGAAGCGTCCCGCCATTGCGGCCACCATATCGTTGACTGCCCGCGTTTCTTCCTGCACCTTGTCCTTCACCAATACAACGACTCGCAGCTCCCCGGCTTGTTCCGTAAGGAACGGCGCATAGTCCGGTACCGCGGCCATATCCGACTCTTTTTTCTGACTGCAGCCAGCCGCTATAACCAGTACCAGCGCAACAAGCCCTGCTGCTATCCACCTTCTATACACCATCCAACCGCCTTTCCGTCCAAATAGAAAAGAGCCAGCCCCCTGAATGGGCCGGCCCTTCACGCATTCCTATTCCTTCGATAACTTCACGTCCTGCGGATGAGGCTCGCTCGCAAGCTGCGCCGCTAGCGCATTCGATGCGACCTGCTCCGGATCCTTGCAGCCCGGGATTACTGCCGTTACGGCCGGGTGCTTGAGGCACCATGCGAGCGCCCAGCTGGCCATGTCCACGCCCTGGGGCACTTCCTCGCGCTGGATGCGCTCGACTTCCTTCAGCTTTTCCAATGTGCTTTCCGCATCGTGACGATGGCGCACGTCCGTGCTGCTGAACACGGCTCCCGGCTTGTACTTGCCGCTGAGGTATCCGCTCGCCAGCGGTACGCGCGCAAGCACGCCGAGGTCCTGCCGCTGGCAGGACGGGAAGACCTGCTCCTCCGGCACGCGGTCCAGACGGTTGTACACGACTTGGATCGCGCGGGAGCCTACTTTTGCCGATGCTTCCGTTTGATGAATGTTGGCGTTGCTGCCGATCGAAGTGCCAAGGAAACGGATTTTGCCCGCCTGCACCTGCTTGTCCAGCACCGTCCACAAGTCATCGTTGTCAAACGCTTGGTCAGGGCCGGAATGGAACTGATAAAGATCAATATAATCAACTTTTAAGGCCTTTAAAGATGCATCCAGCTGCTCAATTACACCCGCCGGGTCAAAAGAATCGGTACGCGTGAACCTTTCATGGAAGTGATGGCCGAATTTCGTTGCGATAATCCAGTCCTCGCGTTTGCGGCGGCTGATATAATCGCCAATAAGCGATTCCGACAGATGATCGCCGTAGCATTCCGCGGTATCAATCAGATTGATGCCAAGCTCATGTCCTTTGTCGAGAATCGCATCCGCCTCGCCTTGCGTATACTCGCGGCCCCATTCTCCTCCGAACTGCCACGTTCCGATGCCAATGACCGATACGTTAAGATCCGTGCTTCCGAGTCTCCGGTATTTCACAATCGCCACTCCTTCCGATTTTCACGAACTATACTGCACCTTATATTACCACATTGCGCTTGCAAGTTTCGAGTTACGGAAGGCTCAGCGGTTCTCTTCCCGCCTAGTCCTATACGCCGGAGTAAGCCATAAAGCCGCCGTCGACCGGAACGGTAATGCCGGTTACGAAGCCGGACACGCTGTCATCGGCAAGCCATACGAGCGTTCCGAGCAGATCCTCCGGTTTGCCGAAGCGGCGCATCGGGGTATGGGTAATGATTTTGTTCGAGCGCTCGGTCAGGGAGCCGTCTTCGTTCGTAAGAAGCTTACGGTTCTGCTCCGTCAGGAAAAAGCCCGGCGCAATCGCGTTTACGCGAATGCCGACATCCGCCATGTGAACGGCCAGCCATTGCGTAAAGTTGTTGATCGCAGCCTTGGCCGCGCTATACGCTGGCACCTTCGTCATCGGACTCGGAGCGCTCATCGAAGACATATTGATGACCGTTGCCCCCGGCTTGTTGATCATTTGCTGAGCGAAGACTTGCGTCGGAATCAGGGTGCCGAGAAGATTCAGATCGAAAACAAAGCCAAAGCCTTCTTTTTTCAGATCAAAAAAGCTCGTCACGTCAGGGTTCGCCAGATCGTCCGGATGGAACGTCTCTTTCGTCGTGATGCCGTCCGGATGATTGCCGCCGGCGCCGTTGATCAGAATATCGCAGCTGCCGAGCTGCTCCAGCACAACCGCGCTAGCTTCCTTCACGCTCTCCGCATCCACCACATTGCACGCAACCGCAATAGCCACGCCGCCTGCTTCGCGGATTTCGCGCGCCACGGCTTCGCCTTTTTCCGCCGTGCGGTTCAGAATCGCTACCTTTACGCCCTGACGTCCCAGCTCTCTCGCCATCTCGGCGCATAGCACGCCGCTTCCTCCGGTAATAACGGCAACCTTGCCCGCCAGATTCTCATGATTCGGTACCATCTTTATGCATTCCCCTTTCGAATTCGCTCAAGTCCGTCCCAGACGCCCCACAGATACATGATGCCAAGCGCGCGGTCATACAGACCGTACCCCGGACGGCATTCCTCATCCCAAATATGGCGGCCGTGGTCGGGACGCGCATATCCCGTAAACCCGCTCTCGTGGTACGCGCGGACAACCTCCGCGATATCGACCGTGCCGTCGCTCGATTTGTGGGAGGTTTCAATAAAATCGCCATTCTCGTACACGCGCACGTTGCGGATATGGGCAAAAGGAATCCGGTCCGCGAACTCCCGCACCATCGCCGGAATATCGTTGTCCGGGTTCGCGCCAAGCGAGCCGCTGCACAGCGTCAGTCCGTTGTACGGGCTGTCTACCAGCTTCAGAAGTCTGGCCAGGTTATCGCGATTGGTGACGATCCGCGGCAGGCCGAATACCGAGTACGGAGGATCGTCCGGATGGATGGCCATTTTGATGTCATGCTTTTCGCACACCGGGATGATCTGCTCGAGGAAATATTTCAGGTTGTTGAAGAGGTCCTCTTCCGTCACGTCCTTGTACGCTTCGAACAGCGGAGCAAGACGCTTCAGGCGCTCCGGCTCCCAGCCCGGCATCGAGTACGAGGAATTGCCCGCGATGTTGGCAACCAGCTCTTCCGCGCTCATGCTTTGGATTTTGGCTTTATCGAAAAACAGCGCGGTTGAGCCGTCTTCCATCTCCTTGAACAGATCCGTACGCATCCAATCGAAGATCGGCATGAAGTTATAGCAGATGACCTTTACGCCTACCGTCGCCAGCTTTTCGATCGTCCGCTTGTAGTTCTCGATGTAACGGTCGCGCGAAGGCAGGCCCAGCTTAATGTCATCGTGTACGTTAACGCTTTCCACCACTTCCAGATGGAAGCCATGCTCGTCGGCCAGACGCTTGTATTCCATGATTTTGTCCATTGGCCATTCTTCGCCTGCCGGCACGTCGTGCAGCGCCCATACGAGGCCTTCTACCCCCGGAATTTGCTTGATCTGCTTCAGACTTACCGAATCATTGCCTTCCCCGTACCAACGAAAAGTCATTCTCATGATAGTTGTCCTCTCCCAAGGAAATTTGAATTTAATCTAATCGGTAAAATAATCCGGATTCGCCTCCCGCAGCTGCGGAAGCTCCTGGTCCAGCTTGCGGATATGCTGCTCCAGCCGCGCCGCGGCAAGCTGCTCATCCCCGCTTCGTATCGCCTCGAACAGCTGGCGGTGTTCCTCAATGACACGGTCCATATGGCCGAACTGGTCAATGGCCAGGTAACGGGCGCGGTTAAGATGCGCGCGCATGTAATAGATCATCTGCATCAGCGTTTCGTTGCCGGCAATCTCCAGAACCGCGCGGTGAAAAGCCTCGTCGAGCTGCATGAACAGCGCGATGTCTTTCGCTTCGGCTGCGGCACGCTGCTGCTCCAATAGCGCTTCGAATGCAGCGCTTTCGGCGGAGCGGTCACGCTCGCCCCATTTGACTGCGGCCAGACGGAACGCGCCAAGCTCGAGCTGCTCTCGGATGAAACGGGCTTCGCTCACCTTGCGCGCCGAGATGAGGGCGATTCGCGTGCCCCGCTGCGGGAGCACCTCCAGCAGCTGTTCGCTGACAAGCAGCCGGATGGCTTCCCTTATCGGCGTCCGGCTTACTTTCATCGTCTCGGCCAACTCATTTTCGTAAATCATCGTACCCGGCGGCAGCTTGAACGAAACGATGCTCTCCCGGATCGACTCGTAGATCTGATCGCCCAGCGTCTTGCGCTGCTGCGGCTGCAGCGAAGAAATGAAGGTCATCTGCAATCCTCCTTCCGCGTTTTTCTCTTATCTTCACTTTACTTGTATTCTTGTATACAAGTAAAGTCCTAATTTTTATTACAAGGGGATGGCTGTCGCTCGAGGAGGGATTTTTCCCCTCCCCGTCCAGCTTCTGCGCACTCTTTCCGCCTACTTTGGGCGATTCCAATCAACCTTAACGATGTCGCACAGCGTTAAGCTTCAGGCTTGGCCGTTATTTCATTACCTTAACGATGCCGCGTATCGTTAAGCTCCGCCTTCTAAAGCCAACTTTTCGCCCGTCCGCACCCGCCCCTGACACTCGATCTCAGTATAGCGCACCCTCTTCTCGCGCATATAAAAAGCCTTAACGATGGCATACATCGTTAAGGCTTGTCCTTCAAATCCACATTCCCTATCGCCTAGCTGAACTCCGTCAGGATCAGGATCAGCGTCAGCGCCGATATGCAAATAATGCCGCCGATAGCCGAGAACAGCATGCTGGCCGTTCTTCCCCGCCTCGCGTCTTCGTAGCTTTGAATAAACAGGACAACGCCCAGCAAAATAACAACCAGGCTTGTCGATAACCGGCTCGGGATCATTCCCGTCACGCCTAGAACAATTAGAACCAGATAGGCCACAGTGGCCGCGTATTTCGTACTTCGCCATCGTTTCAGTCTCATCCCGCACTCAGATCCCCTTTTGCCTGGATTCCACATCGCCAGCTTGTACTATTGATTATACAGGATATGGAAGGGTTCGGCGACAAAAAAAGGACCAGCGGGCGGTCCAAGCTACACGTTTACTTTAAGCATCCGCTGCCCCGGCAAGCCTCTGCCTTGGGGTCTCTTCGCAGCCTGCTCATTCCGTCGTAGCCGAAGTGCGCTGATCCTCTGATTTGCAATGCATTAGCCGTAGTAAGTAACGTTCACCGTCGAACCAATGGGCATCAGTTCCTCGGCGTAGTGGCGGATTTTGCTCTTGGCCGTCTCTGTGAAGGGGGAATGGCTGTACGCGGCCAGATGGACCGTTCCGGTACGGACATCATACCGGTTGAAGGAGACCACAACACCGGCAAACAAATTGTTCAGCACCGCAAACACGGCCGACTGGTCCAGTCTGCCCCGCAGCGCCGTCTTCGCAAGCTCCTCGTCAGGCTTTGCGCATGATACCTGATCCGCAGCCGCTTCATTGTACGGTTTCACCGACACGCAAATATCCGGTGACATCCATTCCATCGCATAACGGTGCAGCTTGGCTGCATCCGCTTCGGACAACTGAAGCTGGTCGTCCCATGCATAGATCGTCGCCTTATGATGTCCACAGCTGCGAATGGTGACATATCGAATATGCGGAAAACGTTGTCTGACTGCCTGCTCCCACCAAAGACGAGTTCCCATCGCAATACCACCTTCTCGTGTAAATTGGCCTCCCAACACGTTGATAGCGCTTACAATATTGTATGGCTCTCCGTTCAAACTATTCCACTACTAGCAGAATGGTTCAAGCAGAGCAGAGAAGAATGAGCACACCTTTATCCGAGCCCCTCAAAAATGAGCGGCCGCGTACATAAGTAAAGGGAAAGGCTCGACATCCGCCTCCCCTTTCCCTTCTGCTTGAATATTCCTCAATATGGATTTAATACACTGTCGCGGTTGTTGATCAGATCGGAGACCGTTACCATCTCGTAGCCTCTTCGCTGGAGCTCCGGCAGAATGATCTTTAGCGCTTCCACCGTCTGCACCGAGCGCGGAACGTAATCGTGGAGCAGAATAATGTCCCCGTTGCGGGCATTGTTCAACACCTTGTTCACAATCTTTTGTACGCCCGGGCTGCGCCAGTCGTTCGTATCCTGATGCCAGGACCATAAGACGGTGGTATAACCGTTTTTCTTGGCGATTGCAAGCATCTGATCGTTATAAAAGCCGCCCGGCGGGCGGAACAATAAGGGCTTTTTGCCGGTCACCTTCTCTAAAGCCTGCTCTGTCTTCACAATTTCGTTCTGCACCGTTTCGTAGGTCTTTTTCTGCAGGAAGTAGTGGTTGAACGTATGGTTCGCTACCTCATGGCCTTCCGCAATTTCCCGTTTAATCGTTTCCGGGAAGCTCTCCACGCGGTTGCCCACAACGAAAAAAGTCGCCTTCGCATGATATTCCTTCAACAGGTCCAGGATCGGTTCCGTTGTGTCCGGATAAGGCCCGTCATCAAACGTTAACGCGATTCTCTTGTTCTCGCCCGGTACTTCCCAAATGATCTCGCCCCGCTTTTCATAGTAGGCTCTGTCTTTGGTTGCCACTGGCGCCGAAAAACCGCATAAAAGCGCTGTGACCGTTACACCCAATACGAATCGTTTCATACCTATGAAGTTACTCCTCCCTGGATGGCATCATAGGTATTATTCCGCAATTGCTCCGCCATATCCCTAACCGGCGAATTCCTTCCCTTGTTCCTTCGCGAACCTTGCCACTTCTTCTTCCGCAGGCATGCCCGTCTGCGCTCCGAATTTCGTAACCGCCAGCGCGGACGCCATCGAGGCATAATCGACCGCGTCACGCAGGTTCCGTCCGGATGCCAGCGCCACGGCTAGTGCCGCATTATAACAATCTCCCGCCCCCGTCGTATCGACTACCGGCATTGTATAACCGTTGATCCGAACAAGCTTGCCCTCTTCATCCAAATAAGCCGAACCGCTTGCGCCCAGCGTCGTCACCACATGAGCGGCTCCAAGCTCCATCATCCGGCGTATAGCCGGCTCCAGCGAATCGCCGTCCGCGCTCATATCCGCATAACCGCTGAGCTCGGTCCGATTCGGCGTAAAATAGTCAACCAGCCCGAACAGCTCTTCAGGCAGTTGCTGCGCCGGCGCAGGGTTCAGCACCACCAGCTTGCCGAGCGCCTTTGCTTTGCGGGCGGCATACAGCACGGTCTCCACCGGAATCTCGAGCTGCAGCAGCACGAGATCCGCTTCCTTCAGCTTGTCCTCGCTGCGGTCGATATCCGCCGGTTCCACAAGTCCGTTCGCCCCCGGAACGACAACAATGCTGTTGTCTCCTTCCGCGACATAGATGGAGGCAATGCCGGACGCCGTTCCCTCTACCCTCTTCACGCCGGCAATATCCACCCCGTCCTTCCGAAGGCTGCCGAGCAGCTCTTCTCCAAAGGCATCGTCGCCTACCGCCCCGATCATCACCGTATCTGCGCCAAGGCGCGCTCCGGCTACCGCCTGGTTAGCCCCTTTGCCGCCCGGAATAAAGCGGACGCGCTGGCCGGTTATCGTCTCTCCTACCTGCGGATACGCGCTCGTCTCCACCACGATATCCATATTCAAGCTGCCGATAACGACAAGCTTTGGTCGACGTTGATTCATCATTGATTCCTTCCTTCATCCGTAATTGCGCCATAAACCACAGCATTCTAATTCCGCTTTTCTTTGCTATAACAGCAGCTTGGCCAATTGCTCATAGTTTACTGCCGTATGATTCGGCGTATGCTCGCCCGATTCCGGGCTTGCCTCCCGGTGGTTGAACCAGATCACCGACCAGCCCGCTTCGAGTGCGCCAATAACGTCATTGCGCCAGGAGTCGCCGATATAAACGCTGTTCTCCGGCCTAGTCCCGGTTGCTTCGTTCACGTGATGAAATACCCGTATATCCGGCTTGTCCCAGCCAATTTTGCCGGAGACGAACTGCCGCTCCGGCGGAATGAGATGATCAAGCTCCATCGCCCGGATTTTCCGGAGCTGATGATTCTCGGCGCCGTTCGTCAGCAGACCAACGACATAACCGGCTTTAACCAGCCGTTCAATTAACTCCTTGGCCCCTTCGAACATCGTAATGTTGAACTGGCAGCCAATATAAGCGGCTTGCATAGCGGAGGCCTGCTCCTCGCTGAGCGCGATTCCAAACTCCGCAAGGGCCAGCTCGAACCGCCGCCGGCGCATCAGCTCCGTGCTTGAGCCGCTCTCCATCGCGCCTGCCCCGCCCATCTCGAGCGACAGCATGTCGCTATGGTAACGCATCCGGTGGTAAGCCTCTTCGTAAGGAAAGCCTTCCCGGTCCCCAACAATGGCGATAACCGCCTGACGGAAAGGGGATAAATGATCGTACAGCGTATCGTCTACGTCAAAAAAGACGCCTTTTTTCACCATGCTTTTCTCTTGTATCATGCTTTAAAATGACCGCTCCTCTCTTGCTATGCCTTTTATTGTACCACCGGAACGGTAAAAGACCCAGCCATAACGGCCGGGCCTTCCAACTTCAGGATTCCGGTTCCCCGCGATCGGGATCGGATTCCGTTTCTTTATGATCTTCCTGCTCCGCCGTTTCCTCGATCGGCTCCGCCGCAGGCGAAGCCGCCGCCTTGACCGGTGCCGGTGCAGCAGGCGTAACGGTTACCTTCACCTCGGACGGCTCCGGACGCGGCCTGCCGTACAAATCCTGATAAATCTGCTCGATTTCCTCCCCGGTCAGATCGCCATGCAGGAGCAGCTCTTCCGCAATCTTGTGCACGAAGTCGGCATGATCGGTGACAAGCTTCTTAACCTGCTTCATCTGATCCTTCAGAAGCTCGTTAATCTGCGGACGAAGGGACTTCAAGGCATCCATTCGGGATCCGGCCGCCAGGAAGCTGTACAGCTCGTCGCCCATCCCGACCATGCCCAGATAAGCACCCGCGCTTTCCGTGGCCTGGCGCAGGTCGGAGGTTACGCCATTCAGCTTCTTGCCGAGGAACTCTTCCTCGACGGCGCGGGCAGCGAGGCAGACCTGAATATGAGCCAGTATCTCGCTGTCGCTCCGGTTATACCGCTCATGCGTCGGCTTCGTAGCCGCAAGCCCAAGCGATCCGCCGCGCCGGATAATGGTCACCTTCCATACCCGTTCATGCGGCTTGAGCAGGAATTGCGCCACCGCGTGCCCTGCTTCGTGATACGCCACATTCCTCTTCTCGTCGTCCTTCATGGAACGAAGAGGCTGCTTGAGGCCCCATTCATACGTCTCCATCGCGGCGCGGAAGTCCTCGTATCCCGCTTCCTGCGCACCACGCTGATGCGCAATAACGACGGCTTCGTTGACGATATGCTTGATTTGGGCCGGGCTGTATCCGATCGTATCCATCGCGGCCTTCTCCGGCGTAAGCGTCGAGTCGGTTTTTATCTTCTGTAGATAGTACCCGAACACGTCAACGCGTCCGTCATAATCCGGCGAGTCTACCCATAGCTGGCGGTCGAATCGCCCAGGGCGGAGCAAAGCCTGGTCCAGCACATCCGGCAGGTTGGTTGCGGCTATGGTCAGCACGGGCGGGCGTTCCGCTTTCTTCCGCAGCAGGCCAAGCTGGCGCAGGAATTTCTTAAACCTCGAGCTGTCGAGGTTGGGAGGATCCATCTGCAGGAGAAGCTCGTTCAGAAGCCCGGTGCCGCCGCCCATGCCGAACATGCCGCCCCCGCCCCCGCCGCTTTGTCTCGACATGCCGATGGCATCTACTTCGTCGATGAAAATAATGCAGGCTCCGTACATGCGCGCCAGCTTCCGGGCTTTTTTGTAGATCCGCATCACCCTCAGATTGCCGACGCCAAAAAACATGTTCTGGAAGCTTGGAGCCGAGGCGTAAGCAAACGGCACTTGCGCTTCGTTGGCAATAACTTGAGCCAGATAGGACTTGCCTGTTCCCGGCGGTCCGCATAGCAGCAGTCCCCGTATGGCCTCGCCGCCCATCTTCTTGAAATCCTTCACGCCTTTCAGCAGGCTGACGATCCGCTTGGCGTTCTCCACGATCTCCGGGTTGCCCCGGTAATCATCCCAAGTGGCGCCGGTCTCCCCGGGCAATACCCAGTATGTGCGCCCCCTGGACAGAAACCAGAACAAGGCGGCAAACTGAATAATCATGAACAAGATGGCGAACAGCAGCTGAAACAAATAGCTGGAAACAACAAGCGCAGCATTCCAAGCCGTTGGTCCTCCTGACCAGATAAGCCAGACGATGATGACGAGGACTACTAGCCTGAGGAGGAATCTACGCCACTTGATCCACTGATAACTCCTCATGGCTTCACTTCCTTTTAAGGTATGCCTTATTCTATGAAATGGCATACCGCCCCATGACTACCATTGCGGGAAGGAAGATTAACGCCGGCTGTCAGAAGGACGAACACAAACCTTAATAGCCAAGCTCCTTCAAAATGCGGGACAACGTGCGCAAACGTTCCCCGTTCAGCTCATCGTCGTCGCTCAGCGCCTGGCTGAACAGCTTGATATCCTGATCGATCTTCTCGTTATCCGTACACACCTCGACGGTCATTGCATCCCCCTGCAGGCCGATGCGGTCAATGACCGGCTTCTCCGGATCGTACAGGTTAGCGTACCGGTAAGATTCTTCGCGAAAATGCTGCATCGACCGGGTGATCAGGATCGCCAGATCCAGCACGCGGTGAAGCGGCAGCTCCTCGGATTGGCGCGACCATTTCTCGCCGGTGTAACGCCATACCTTCGCCGAGATTTCAACCTTGCCTCTGTCGTTCCATTGGGCAAGTCCAAGCGACAGCCCCTTGGCATCGGTATGCTCGGCGTAACGTCCATCCACCTGCTCGTAATTTTCAGAGACGATCACCGGTTTATGCTTTAACGTTGTAGGAATTTTCATGGGAAGCTCCTCCGTTTTCAAAAAGAAATATTTATGTCATTAATGTGTTTACTAAATTACTAAATTAGTAGTCCAATTATACTTCCCCAGCTCGTCAGCGTCAAACTTACGTCCCTCCTCGGTACGAAATACTTCTATTTACTGGAATCAGTGGCATTTAAGTAGAAGATGAAGCCGCCTACCGTGACTAAATCGGTTAATGTAGGAGAAGTGTTTGTGGGCGACTCCGTTATCTATACGCTGGTCGTGAATAACCCTGAGGTCTCAACGCTGGATAGCGCTGTTCTTCACGATATCGTGCCAGCCGGCCTGTCGTTTATCCCGGGCAGCGTCTCGATCAACGGCGTGAGCTCTCCTGCGGTTAATCCCGCGATAGGCATTCCGCTTGCCATTATCGGCGCGCTGCAGACGGTTCGCGTAACCTTTGCCGCCCAAGCCGTCCAGGAACCGGAGAATCCGCTCACCGTAAACAGCGCCAGCCTAACGTTCAACTATGTCACGCCAAGCGGCGCACGCCTGCCGGGCACGGTTCCATCCAATCCGGCGACCGTGCTCATCTCCGACCACGAGGAATAAACAGAAAGCCCATCCGCCAAGTTGACCGGATGGGCTTATTTTTTAATCATGCAAATTATTAAGGATGTTATCTTCAAGCACCGCTGCTTTGCTGCCGTATTCCTTGATAATGTGCTGCTCTCCCCAATTGCATAAGGAATCAAGGATCGGGCGCAAACTATCTCCGTATGGCGTAAGCTCGTATTCAACCTTTGGGGGCACCTGATTGTAGACAATCCGGTTCACGATGCCGTCGTCCTCCAGCTCCCTTAACTGCTGGGTCAGCATCTTTTGCGTGATAGAAGGCATAAGCCGCTTAAAGTCGCTTGTTCTTTTCTTGCCGTGCGTCAGATGGCATAAAATCACGCATTTCCACTTGCCCCCGATGACTTCAAGCGTTGCTTCCACGGAGATGTTGTATTTCTTCGGCGGTATTATGGTTGTCTCCATTGCTGATCCTCCCGTTCCATAGGTACTTTTTAGTGCCTATATTACTTTTTAGTATCTATATTACAAAATAGTGCGTACTAGTCACATCGACTGATTGCCTCCATAATAGCACTTACCGGCCGAACAATACAATTACGAAACGGAGAGTGCAACGAAATGGTTACAAAACAGAGCCGCTCGGCGCTGGCGCTGCTCGCGCTTGCCATCAGCTCTTTTGCCATCGGAACGACGGAGTTCATCAGTGTTGGACTCCTGCCTTTAATCTCGGAAGATCTGGACATATCCGTTACGACAGCGGGTTTATCCGTTACTTTATATGCGGTAGGCGTTACCGTGGGGGCGCCGCTGCTTACCGCCCTGACCTCCAGAGTGCCGCGCAAAACGCTGTTGATTGCCATTATGATCATCTTTATTCTCGGCAACAGCCTTGCGGCAACCGCGGGCAGCATTGCGATGCTGCTCATCGCCCGCGTGATCTCATCCTTCTCGCATGGCGTGTTTATGTCCATCGGCTCTACGATCGCCGCGGATCTTGTCCCTGAAGACCGCCGGGCCAGCGCGATTGCGATGATGTTCTCGGGCCTTACGGTCGCTACCGTGACCGGTGTGCCGCTTGGCACGCTGCTTGGACAGCATATGGGCTGGCGCACCGCTTTTATCGCTATTGCCGTGATTGGCGTCATCGCGCTTATTTCCAACCTGCTGCTTATCCCGAATACCTTGCGCAAGGGAAACCGGACGAAGCTGAGCGAGCCTTTCAAAGTACTGAAGAACGGCCGGCTGCTTCTCGCTTTTGCCATTACGATGCTTGGGTACGGCGGTACGTTTGTCGTCTTCACCTACCTGTCGCCGCTGCTTCATGATATCACCGGGTTTAAAGAGAGCACGATTGCGGGCATTCTGGTTCTGTACGGCGTCGCGATTGCGGTAGGCAATATCATCGGCGGCAAAGCGGCTAACCAAAAGCCTCTGTCGGCTCTGCTTGCGATGTTTATTCTACAGGCGGTTATTCTGCTGATATTGACGTTTACGGCGCCTTACGCGGCAGCCGCGTTAGTGACGATTACCTTGATGGGCCTGCTGGCCTTCATGAACGTCCCAGGTCTTCAAATGTATGTCGTTCTGCTCGCGGAACGGTATATGCCAAAATCCATTGATGTCGTCTCGGCCTTGAACATCTCGGCCTTTAACGCCGGAATCGCCATTGGCGCTTATATCGGCGGCATTATTACAGATGAGCTTGGCTTGATTCACACCCCTTGGATTGGCGCGATTATGGTGCTTGGCGCCGTTGCTCTGACGGCATGGAGCCGCTCCATGGAAAACAAAGATTCAAAAGGCAAAGAACTGAAAGCTTCGGCTTAAAAGAGAACTTTTCCGTGTAACCAAACATTAGGTCCATGCTTTCGAAGCATGAATCATCACAAATGGCCTTTATTTAAGGCCATTTGGGTGATCATTCATTTTAGGAGGATTCCCAACATGACAACAGCAAAACATTTAAACGATAAAGTGATTCTGCAAAACGGCGTAGCGATGCCTTGGCTTGGCCTTGGCGTATTCAAAGTAGAGGATGGCAGCGTCGTGATTCAATCCGTGAA
Source organism: Paenibacillus sp. ATY16 (assembly GCF_003399985.2). Lineage (NCBI taxonomy): Bacteria > Bacillati > Bacillota > Bacilli > Caryophanales > Paenibacillaceae > Paenibacillus > Paenibacillus sp. ATY16. Next base: position 17,355 of record NZ_NMOK02000027.1, read on the forward strand.
AGACGCGATCAAAAACGGCTACCGCAGCATCGATACGGCGGCTATCTACGATAACGAAACCGGCGTTGGCCAAGCTGTCCGCGAATCGATGGCCGAGCATGGCATTGAAAGAGAAGATTTATTTATCACTTCGAAGGTATGGAACGCCGATCTCGGTTACGAGTCGACGCTTGCGGCTTTCGAGACAAGCCTGAACAAGCTTGGCCTGGACTATCTGGATCTGTACCTGATTCACTGGCCGGTCGAAGGCAAATACAAAGACGCATGGCGCGCTCTCGAGACGCTCTACAAGCAAGGCCGCGTGAAGGCGATTGGCGTGAGCAACTTCCACGTGCATCATCTGCAAAACTTAATGAAGGACGCCGAAGTTATGCCGATGGTTGACCAAGTCGAATACCATCCGATGCTTGCCCAGAATGAGCTTCGTGCCTTCACACGCGAGCACAACATTCAATTGGAGGCTTGGTCCCCGCTCATGCAAGGCCAGCTGCTTGATCACCCGGTACTGGGCGAAATCGCAGCCAAACACGGCAAGTCGGTAGCCCAAGTCATCCTGCGCTGGGATCTGCAAAACGGTGTCGTAACGATTCCGAAATCGATCAAGGAATCCCGCATCATCGAGAACGCCCACGTGTTTGATTTCGAGCTGTCCTCCAACGATGTGGCCGCAATCGACGCTCTGAACGAAGACCGCCGCGTTGGTCCGGACCCGGACAACTTCGATTTCTAATCATTTGTGAACGGGTTTTGAACAAGACAAGCCAGATGAACCAAAAAAGGTTCGTCTGGCTTTTTTTTATCTTGCCAATTAATTTATCAAGCGATAAAATAATTTTTGAATCAGTTTATTTATCATGTGATAAAATAAAAGGAGGAAACCGTATTTCAGATAAAAGGAGTATTTAACGATGGCACGCCGAAAAAAACAACCCCTTGACGAAGCAACCCGCTCGATGATTATCCATACCGCGCATGACCTGTTCATGGAGCATGGCTACCGGTCGGTTACGACTCGCCAGATCGCGGAAGCCTGCGGCCTTACGCAGCCCGCCATGTACCATTATTTCGCGGATAAAGAAGCTCTCTATACCGAGGTGCTGCGAGCCGTTACGGAAGAGACAAAAATCGCGATGAATGAGCTTGTCGCAAGCGAAGGCTCGGTAAGAGAACGACTCATCAAGCTTGTCGTTTATATTTTGAACAACATGCCCGATGATCTGAGCCAGATGGAACGGGACATCCGCCAGGAGCTCCGCCCGGAAAACCGGCAGCTCATCAATCAGTGGTGGCAGGAATGCTATTTGATACCCATTGCCTCCCTGTTCGAGGAAGGACAGCAGAAGGGCCATTTGAACGGAGCGGAGCAGCTCGGACTGGATCCGATTCCTTCCGCCTTTACGCTGCTAAGCATGGTTCAACGCAAGCCGCGCGGAGGCGCAAGCGTCCCCATACCGGCGGAAGCACGGGCCACGCGAACCGTCGATATTTTGCTGTACGGGCTTGCCTCCGATCAAGGAAGAGAAGAAAAGAGATAAGGTTTATGTTTATTGATAGGGAGATGAGAAATGATGAACGGATTGAAACGTATAGCGGATGCCGTGAGCGGCAAACGGGGACGATGGATCACTTTGGTGCTGTGGATTGTTATTGTAGGTCTTGCCAATGCCTTTCTGCCGTCGTCGAGCGATCATAAAGACGATGCCGCAGCCAATCTTGTGAGCAGCGCCCCGTCCGTGCAGGCCGATGCCTTAAACGAGCATAACGGCATTCCGGCTATTATCGCCTGGCATAGAGACGCGGGTCTCACCGACGAGGATCTTGGCCAGATCCAGGCTTTATCCAAGAAGCTGGCGGATGAACCGCTGCCGCAGCAGACGGAGCTGCCGCCGCTTCACGAAATGCCGCTTCCGGCATTAAAAGCGATGGTGTCGGAAGACGGCACGACCATCCTGCAGACCGTTGTATTCGACAAGAACGCTTCCTCCGACGATCTGAAGATCAGCCTGGAGCAGCTGCAGGCCGACGCGGACGGCATTTTTCCATCCAAGCCGTTTGACGCCGCCCTGAGCGAAGAAGGCCTTGTCGGCCGGATTACCGGACCCGCCGGTATCGGCGTGGACGCCACCTCGCTTTTCAAGGACGCGGACGTGTCCCTGTTAATCGCAACAACGCTGCTTGTACTCGTTATTCTTTTATTCATTTACCGCTCGCCTATCCTTGCGCTTATTCCGCTGGTCGCGGTTGGCTTCGCTTACGGCTTGACCGGTCCGATTCTCGGCTGGATGGCAGACGAAGGCTGGATCACCTATGATTCGCAGGGTTTATCGATCATGACCGTGCTGCTCTTCGGCGCAGGAACGGACTACTGTCTCTTCCTCATTGCCCGCTTCCGCAGCGTGCTGACGGAGGAGTCCAATAAAAAGCAAGCCCTGCTCAAAGCACTGGGCGATTCCGGCGGCGCCATTACGATGAGCGGCTTGACCGTAGTGATGTCGCTGCTTGCGCTGCTGCTGGCGGAATACGGCGCGATTCACCGGTTCGCGGTGCCTTTCAGCTTGTCCATCCTCATTATGATGATCGCAAGCCTGACGCTTGTACCGGCATTGCTTGCCATTCTCGGCCGCGCCTCCTTCTATCCGTTCGTACCGCGTACGCCGGAAATGCAGGCTGCCCGCGCCGCGCGCAAAAACAAACCGCTGCCCGCGCCAAAGACCAGGCCGGCCTTTGGCATCCGGTTGGGCGAAGCTATTGTGAAACGTCCCAAGACCATCGCGATTTCCACATTAATCGTGCTTGGCATAACGGCAGCTTTTTCGACTCAAATCAAATTTACGTACGACACGCTGTCCTCCTTCCCGAAGGATATGCCTTCGCGCGAAGGCTTCGATTTAATCGGCGATCATTTTTCCAAGGGAAGCCTGGCGAAGGTACAGGTGCTGGTGAAAACCGATGGCAAGAACCTTCCGCTTGATCAGAAGCTCGGAGAACTGGCGAATATCAGCAGCGTCTCGGAACCTGCGGCGAATACGAAGGATTCAAGCATCGTCTCCTATAACGTTGAGCTGGCGATGAATCCGTATTCGATTGAAGCGCTCGACATGATACCGGTGATCCGCTCTGCCGCGGAACAATCGCTATCGGACGCCGGCATTACGGATGCCGCGGATAAAGTATGGATTGCGGGCGCGACTGCCGAGCAGTACGATACCCGTCATGAAACAACGAATGATGCGTATCGAATCATTCCCGTCATTATCGGGATGATCGCTTTACTCTTGCTGCTCTACCTGCGTTCGTTCGTGGCGATGCTGTACTTGATGGGCACCGTGCTGCTCTCCTACTTCAGCGCCTTGGGCATAGGCTGGCTTGTCGTCCATTACCTGTTCGGCGCCGAAGCGATTCAAGGTCTGATTCCGCTGTACGCCTTCGTCTTCCTGGTTGCCTTGGGCGAAGACTACAACATCTTTATGGTGTCGAGCATTTGGAAAAAGAGCAAAACGATGCCGCTTAACCGCGCTATCGTAGAAGGCGTTGCACAGACCGGCGGCGTTATTACTTCCGCGGGCATCATTCTGGCGGGTACCTTCGCCGTGCTCGCAACGCTGCCGATTCAGGTGCTGGTGCAGTTCGGCACGGTGACGGCTATCGGCGTTCTGCTCGATACGTTTATCGTCCGCTCCTTCCTCGTGCCGGCGCTGACGGTATGGATCGGCAAATGGGTATTCTGGCCGTCGAAGCAAAGAGCCGCTTCCGTTAAGGAAGTGGAGTTGTAACCCGCCCAGGCCGGCGGTGGCGCCTTCCGCTTAACAATGCGCGACATCGTTAAGCTAGCAGCTGAGGTTACTTTTAACGTGCTTAACGATGCGCCGCATCGTTAAGCTGGCCCAATCTGCTCCTTTCCGCGCGATTCCAGCCAATATTCCATTCCTTAACGATGCGCGGCATCGTTAAGACCATTAATAAAACAAACAGAGACGACCCCGCCATGCCTTCCGGCTGGCGGGGTCGTCTCTGTTTATCATCGCGGCTACGTTGTGCCAAACGTAACGCCAAGCTCGATGAGCCAACGGCGGTAGGCGACGGACAGCGAGTCCGCCTTATGATTCAGCTCTAGCTGGAGGTCGAGCGGCAGCAATTCCGGCTTCTGTGTTTCGATAATCCACTTATCCTGCTCGAATACGGTGTCTTGGAAGTTGATGAACTGCTCATCCGGCACGTCGAAGCCGTAATTCCGGGAGACGGACATGTAGACGAGACATTCCTTCTCCTCGACCGGGAGCACCGTCAACAGGATCCACAGCGTCTGCCCTGTAGCCGCATCGCGTTTGGACAGCCGGGCCGCAAGCGGGCGGAACACTTCCTTCACGTATACATACGTCGTGCCTTCCTCCATCTCGGAGCCGGAATGGGCTACGGGCTGGAAGATCGGAACATCCCCGGTATAGACGCGTCCAGGCTCCTTATACACCTTAAAGTCCGGCAGCTCCGCATAGTCCGGGTGACCAAGCAGACCACCGTGCACAAACATCAGATGGGCAAAATCCGTAAAATTCTCGATCACGCGGGTTCCCGCCGCATGCACCGCGTAAGGCCCGCATGGAAGCGGACGGTATTCGGGATTTTCGAACTCTTCCAAATACGGCAGCTCGCTTGTCGGCTCTCCCAGGCAAACCCATACGAGACCATACTTTTCAACGGCCTGGTACTTGGTCGCTTTCGCCCGCAGCGGAATTTTGTCCGTCTTCGCCTGAGCCGGGATACATACGCATGCGCCGCTGCCGTCATACTTCCAGCCGTGGTAAGGGCAGACCAGTGTCTCCCCTTCCACTCTCCCCTTCGACAGCATGGCACCGCGGTGGATGCACAAGTCGCGCAGCGCATAGACCTGGCCGCTTGCCGCACGGAATACGGCCACCCGCTCGCCCAATACGATAACGGAGACAGGCTCTTCCTTAAGGTCTTTCGCAATAAATACGGGATGCCATTCGTTAAGCAATACGGTATCTTTCACGGTTGCTGTCAGCATATGAGCCACTCTCCTTGTTATTGGTTGCCGATGACTTTCTCGCCGGATTTCAAAGATTCAACAATGGCATTAATCTTGTCCATAATATCCTTCGAGATTTTATCCTCGAAGCTATGGAATGGAGCCAGATATATCGCGCCGTCCTTAACGCCAAGGAGCTGGGATTCGGCCTTCATCTCGCCTTTTTGAATACGCTCCACGACGACCTTCATCGCTTCCGGATAATCCTGAATGACACTGGTGACAACCGTATCCGGACCGTTTGGATTCTGGTCCTGGTTCGAGCCGATGGCCAATACGCCTTTTTGCTGCGCAGCCTCGATTCCTCCGAGTCCGGCCTGGTTCGCATTGGTCATCACGACATCGGCTCCTTTCTCGATAAAGGAGATCGCGGTTTCCTTCGCTTTGGCTACATCGCTGTCGCCGCCCATCATCGTAGACAGCACTTTAATAGAAGGAACCGTCTCCTTCGCGCCAAGCTCAAAGCCCTTCACCGAATTTGTGATTGGAGGGATATCGGAGCCGCCGATTGCCGCAACCGTGCCCGACTTCGACATCAGGGCCGCAATCGAGCCCATCAGGTAACCTTGCTCGCTGTTGTTCAAGCTGAGGGAAGTGAGGTTAGGCTCTTGCGAAACGGTCGAGCTGTTGACGAGAAACCAGGTATCCTTGTAATCGGGAGCGATATCCTTCATAATGTCGCCGTACTCAAAGCCGTGACCGATAATAACGTCGTAACCGTCATCGGCATAACCGCGGATAAATTCAGCCGCATCGGAGTTGCTTACTTTCTCGGAATAAGCCGTCTCCGCGCCAAGCTCTTCCTTGATCTTCATCAGTCCGGCGTATGCCGTTGCGTTCCAGCCGTTGTCATTGACCGGACCCGGGGTGAGCAAGGCCACCTTCAAGCTTTTGCCGCCGCTGCCTGATGTCCCGGCATTCCCCGATTCACCGCTGTTCACCGCTTTATTGCTTCCGCAGGCCGCCAACACAATCATCAACGCACACACGCCTAATACCGCCATCGATTTCGCCCATTTCCCCATTCTCATCCTAACCCCTCCAAATTGGAATGATATGTCCCCCTCTATATGGCAAAAGAAGCATTTGGCCGGATCCCCGCCATCAACTGGCCGATGCGACCCCTATCCGCGCTTTCTCTATCCATCGTGCCTAGCAGTTCACCCTTGTACAGCACCGCAATGCGGTCCGACAGCGCCATTACCTCCTCCAGCTCCGTCGAGATAAGCAGAATGGAGCAGCCTTGCTCACTAGCTTCAAGCAGCCGCTTGTGGACGTATTCCGCCGCCCCGACATCCATTCCGCGCGTAGGCTGCATCGCGACGATAACCTTCGGATTCAGCATCAGCTCACGGGCCAGAATCACCTTCTGCTGATTACCTCCGGACAGTCTGCCGACCGGAACCGAGGCGCCGGAGGTCTTAATCGCGAAGCTCTTGATCTGCTCCTCCGCGCATTCCCGCATCCTCCTTCTGCTGATGATGCCGCCCTTGCTGAATCTGCGCTTCCGGTATTCCTTCGCGATCAGATTCTCCTCCACGCTCATCTGAAGCATAAGCCCTTCCTTATGCCGGTCCTCGGGGATATAAGCGACCCCCTTCTCCTTCATGCTTCGAGGCTGCTGGCGCTGCAGCGTCTCTCCATCCAGCTCGATGATTCCCGCATCCTTGGGACGAAGTCCGAACAGCACCTCGCTCAGCTCGCGCTGCCCGTTGCCGTCTACGCCGGCTATGCCAAGAATCTCTCCCTCCCGGATGCGAAAAGAGATATCCTTAAGGACCGGTACGCCGCTTTCGCTGGCGTGGAGCCCCGTCACCTTCAGACGGTCCCTCTGACTAACGACGCCTGCCTTCCGGACCGGAGCGGCAGCATCTCGCCCGACCATCATGCGTGCGAGATCGGCCGGCGTTATGCCGTCAAGACTATGCGTGCCGATCAGCCTGCCAAGCCGGAGCACGGTTACGCGATCGCAAATCTCCCGAATCTCCTGAAGCTTGTGGCTGATGAAAATAATCGTCTTCCCCTGCTCCTTAAGCGTCCGCAGCACCCGGAACAAATCCTTCACCTCCGAAGGTGTCAGCACCGCCGTCGGCTCATCCAGAATAATAAACTCGGCGCCACGAAGCAGCGTCTTGATGATTTCCACGCGCTGCTGCTGACCGACCGACAGGTCGCTAACCTTCGCTTCTGGCCGAACATCCAGACCAAAGCGGTCCGACAGCTCCCGAATCTCCGCGCAAGCCTTCTTAAAGCGAAAGAACGGGCTGCGATCCTGCTTCAATCCAAGGAGCACGTTTTCCGCGACCGTCAGCGCCGGAATGAGCATAAAATGCTGATGCACCATCCCAATCCCCGCGCTGCCCGCCTCACGGGGCGATGCAAACCGGACCGGCTTGCCCTTGTACAGAATCTCGCCTTCGTCGGGCTCCAGCATGCCCGAGAGCATGTTCATAAGCGTGCTTTTGCCGGCACCGTTCTCGCCGAGAAGAGCATGAATCTCGCCCTGCCGAATGGCGAGATTCAACCGGTCATTCGCCACAAAGGAACCAAAGCGCTTCACTAAACCTCGGATTTCCATAATCGGCTCCATAAGCTTCCCTCCTAACCGTTCCGGTCTGCGAGACTTTTATAAGCAGCGGCCGTGGCGGCAGGCTGCTTGCTCTTGCCCGAGAACCAAGCGAGCGCCACCATCGTCAGCAGATAAGGAAACATGAGCATGAACTGGTACGGAATCTTAATTCCAAGCGATTGAAACCTTAACTGCAGGGCATCCGCCCCGCCAAACAAGAGAGAAGCTCCCATCGTGCCAAGCGGCGTCCATTTGCCGAAAATAACCGCCGACAAGGCGATAAAACCACGGCCTGCCACCATGTTCTCCGTAAATTGATTCAGTATGCCAAGCGATAACGAGCACCCGGCTACGCCAGCCAGCATCCCGCCAATCAGGCAGCAGATATATCGGATGCGGTGAACGCGTACGCCAAGCGTATCGGCGGCCAGCGGATTTTCCCCTACCGCCCTAACCCGGAGTCCCCAATTGGTCTTGTAGAAAATAAACGCGGCAGCCGGCACCAGCAAGTAAGAAGCATACGCAAGCACATTCTGATCAAACAACGCTTCCCCGACATACGGAATGTCGCTCAGCAGCGGAATCCGCAGGCTGGGAATCCCGTTCACCCGCACCGCCTCCTGCCCCATCCCAAGCAGGCTCCGGCCAAATACCGTTGTTATGCCTAAACCGAATAAATTAAGCGCCGTCCCGATCACAACTTGATCCGCCCCTGTCGTAATCACGAGAAAACCGAACAGCAGTCCGACCAGCCCGGTCGCGACAATGGCAAACCCTACGCCTGCTGCCGCACTGCCGAAATAATACGCGCCAACGACACCGGACAATGCGCCAATCAGAACCATGCCCTCCATTCCGATGTTCAGAATCCCGCTCCTCGACATGAACAGAATGCCAAGCGCGGCGAGCAGCAGCGGAACCGACAGGCGAATGGCGGAAGCCAAATAGCTGACAATCACTTCCTCGCTCATCTTGATCCCTCCCCTTTGTTCACGTTGAGAGCCGTCTCCCGCGCCGCTTGCACAACCTTCAACTCTTCAGGACGGCTGTCGCCGCCGAATCGGGCCGCAAGCGAAGCGATCAGCCGCCGCTTCCATCCGCCGAACCAGTACCGGTTGCATACAACCAGCACAATGATCGTGGCCTGAATAACGTATACAAGCGAGGTCGAGGTACCCGTCATCCGCTGCATCGCATTGGCCCCGCTCCGCAATCCGCCAAACAGAATAGCCGAGCCGATATTGCCAAGCGGATGCGCCCCGCCGACCAACGAGACAGCGATGCCGTCATAGCCGTAGCCGGGCGAAAAGTTCTGGAAGAGACGGTTCTGCACGCCGGCTATTTCCACGTAACCCCCGATTCCGGCAATCGCTCCGCTGACCATCATGACGAGCAGCATATTGCGGCTAACCGGAATGCCCATAACCTTCGTGGCCTGTTTGTTGAAGCCGACTGACCGGATTTCATAGCCCCAGACCGTCCTGTTCAAGACAACGTACAGAATGACCGCCAGAGCAACCGCCAGCACAAAGCCGTAATGCAGCCTGGAGTCAAGCAGCCTCGCAAGCAGCGCCGATTCAGGGAGCCTCGCGGACTGCGGAAGCGTACCGGACGGATCCTTCATCGGACCGGTTACCATGTAGCTGACCAAGTAGATTCCCATATAATTGAGCATGATGGTGTTGATAATCTCGCTGGCGCCTTTGAATATTTTGAGCGCCCCGGCAATACCCGCCCAGACCGCGCCTCCAGCCGCACCGGCCGCAATGCAGAGAGGCAGATGCGCAAAGCCAGGAAGACCCGGGACATATAGCGCAGCCATCGTACCGGTCATCGCTCCGATATAGATCTGGCCTTCCGCGCCGATGTTGAACAAGCCGCTCCGGTAAGCGAACGTGTAGCATAGACCGGCGAACAAGAGCGGAGTTGCCTTGACCAGCGTTTCCTTCACGCTGTTCGCGTCGCCGGCAGCGCCGTCCCAGATAAGACGGTACGCCTCCAGCGGCGATACGCCCGCCGCCGCCATAACCAAACCCCCGGCGAGCAGAGCGACAAGCACTGCTCCGGCGTAAAACAGAACCTCGACCACGGCTTTCACCCATCGTTCCGCCTTTTCGTTAACGCTCCTTGCTTCACTCATGAAGACCGCTCCTCCGCCTTCTTTATTCCACTACGTTAAATACCGGATAAGCCGTGCCCAGCCTCTGCCGCAGCACATCGACCCTTGCCTGCGCCCTTCGAATAATTTCTTCTTCGTCCACCAGCGTGCATTTGCCGCGATGAACGACAAGCTGACCGTTCACAAAAACCGAATCCACGTCATTGCCGTTTGCGTTATACACAATGGCCGAGCTGACCCGGTGAATGGGCGCGATATGCGCCTTCTGCAGATCAATGATCACGACATCCGCTTTTTTCCCCGGCTCCAGGCTGCCAAGCTCCCGCTCTCTCCCAACGGCCTTGGCCCCGTTGATCGTCCCCATCTTCAGCACCTGCATAGGCGGCAGCAGCGTTGAATCGAGCTGATCCACCTTATGCAGGCAGGCCGTGAACTTCAGTACTTCAAGATTATCCTGGCAGTTATTGCTGCCGGGACCGTCCGTCCCCAGGGCCACATTAATGCCTTGCTCCAGCATCTCGGGCACGCGCGCTACGCCGGAAGCGAGATACATATTGGAAACCGGGCAATGAATTACGGTAGCCTCATTCTTCTTCAGTAAATCCAGCTCCTTATCATCCAGCCAGACGCCGTGGACGACCTGCGTATGCTTGCCGAGCAGGCCCACCGCTTCAACCAGTTCCAAATTCCGAAGCCCGAAACGTTCCATCGTATTGTCGATCTGGTCCTTCGTTTCCGCGACGTGAAGGTGCGTAATCAGCTTGTTCCGCTCGCTGTAATCAGCCGCCTGCCTCAGGAAGCTCTCCGAGCAGCCGTATAAATTAAGCGGGCCAAGCGCAATGGAGATCCGGCCTTCGGCCGCTCCCTGCCAGCGATCAAGCAGAACATCCGTACGGCCGAATATTTGCTCAATCGTTTCGCTAAGCCTTGGCTCGTAGCTGAGATCAACGCCTCCCCTGGCCATATGACCGCGAATGCCCGACTCCTGCATGGCCTTCAGGACACCGTCATCATTGCCGGCATGAGTGTGAACATAGTGGTGGTCCATAATGTAGGTGGCGCCCGACTTCAAATTCTCAATGCAGCCGATCATGGCAGCCAGATAGAAATCCTCTTCCTCCATAGCTAGAGATGCCGGCCATATGATTTGCCGAAGCCATTGCGCCAGCGGCAAATCATCGGAAACGCCCCTAATAAAGGTCTGGAACAAATGGGTGTGCCCGTTCACCAGTCCGGGAATGACGGCCTTCCCCTGCGCATCCAGCAACATATCCACCTGCCGGAGAAGCTCATCCTTCGAGCCGTCTGCCGGCCACTCTCCCACCTCCGAAATAAGATCCCCCTCCATGAGAACATAACCATTAGGGATCACCCGCATCTCCTCATTCATCGTGATGACGGTCCCGTTACGAATCAGCTGCTTTTTCACACCGATCACACCCTCATGTAAGTTGATTAACCCGCAATTTGAAGTTTTCGCAACCATTCCGTATGTTTATGGTTTCGTATGTAATGTTTTATGACATGATTATATGAGCGCCCTAGCAGTGCGTCAACCACATCGTAACTAAAAAAGGGCTTATCTGGACTGTTTTGTCATTTTCTATAGACCAATTTGGTTACTAATGTTATATTAACTGACATAAAAACAACCAAATTCGAAACCAATACCTGACATTTATCTCGCACAAAGTAGCTTAACGTGAAATTTTATCGAAGAGGAGTGGCCTCATGCATTTACCGCACTTGGATGACACAGATCAGGAAATTATCCGCCTGCTGCACGATAACGGACGGATGTCGTACGCCAAGATCGGCGAGCTTCTCAATTTATCCAGAGTCGCGATCCAGAAGCGCGTGGATGCGATGGTGAATAACGGAATTATCGAGAACTTTACCGTACGGTTAAACACAACCAAGCTTGGCAAATCCATCTCCGCTTTTTTCGAAGTTGAGGTTGAGCCTCGATTCGTAGAGCAAGCCGGGGCACTGTTATCGGAGGAACCGGAAGTGATCAGCATCTATCAGATGACGGGACCAAGCTCGCTGCATATGCATGCGCTGCTGAAGGACGAGGAGGCGCTGGAGCATTTTTTGTTCAAAAAAATCTATGTGCTTGAAGGGATCGTAAACGTCAACACCCATATGGTTATCAAACGCTTTAAGCAAGGAACGGGGCTTGAGCTGTAGGCAGCAAAAAAAGCCTCGGTTCCGACTGGACCGAGGCTTCTCGCTATTTTTTCAAATGGTAAGGCACGGTGGTGATGATGACATCCTTGCGGTACAGCAGCTGGGCACGAAGCATCAGGCTCGTTTGGTTATGCAAAATGTTGTGCCAGCCCTTCTTCGGAATAAACTGCGGAATAATGACGGTTACCTGGTAATTGTTCTCGCTCGCCTTGCGCTGCACGGTATCAATAAACTTAAAGAGCGGATTCGTAATCGACCGGTACGGAGAATGCAAAGTTACGAGCCGGACATCCGGCATGAACTTCTCCCACTTCTCTTCGAAGACCGCCTCATCCTCTTTCTCGAAAGGAACATAAACGGCAATAATCTGTTCGGCCTTCAGCGACTTGGCATACATAATCGAATGCTCAACCACATGCGTAATCCCCGATACCGGCAAAATCATTACGTTGCCTACGATCGGCATCACGGGTTCGCAGGTCGCCAGGCGAAGCTGCTCGCCAACCGCTTCATAGTGCTTCTTGATCCGGTGGAACACGAAAATAATGAGCGGCAGGAAAATCAGAATCGACCATACCTGCTCGAACTTCGTCAGGAAGAACATCATCGTTACGATAAAGCTGATCAAGGCGCCAATCGAGTTAATGATGAACTTGCCAACCCAGCCCTTCGGCCTTTGGCGGAACCATTTGACCAACATCCCCGTCTGCGACAGAGTGAACGGGATAAATACGCCAACCGCGTACAGCGGAATGAGATGCTCGGTCTTGCCCTGGAACGCCACGATCAGGATGATGGACAGAACCCCCAAGCTGATAATGCCGTTCGAGTAACCGAGACGGTCACCTCGTGCCGTAAACATTCTCGGGATGAATTTATCCTTCGCCAGGTTAACCGCAAGCAGCGGGAAGGCGGAATAACCGGTGTTGGCCGCCAGGATCAAGATAAGGGCCGTTGTACCCTGGATAAAATAATACATCGTATGACGTCCGAATATCCCCTCGGCAATCTGCGATACAACCGTCACGTCTTCCTTCGGAGAGACGCCGTAGTAGTAAGCAAGGAACACGATGCCGGAGAACAGGATCGAGAGCAGGGCGCCCATCGCTAATAACGTCTTGGCCGCATTATTCGGCGCCGGATCCTTAAAGTTCGGGATGGCATTCGAAATCGCTTCAACCCCGGTCAGGGCCGAGCTGCCGGATGCAAACGCACGGAGCAGCAGGAACAGGCTGATGCCCGCAACCGGCGTGCCTAACGAAGTGTGAAGCGTAGGGGATACGTCGCCTGCAGCGATTCTATACAAGCCTACAAGGACCATGACAACAATCGCCAGCACAAACAAGTAAACGGGATAAGCAAGGATAGACGCCGATTCCGTCACGCCCCGCAGGTTTAATATCGTAATAAAAAGGACAAACAGGATAGAGATTAGTACCGAATGCTCGTGCAGGCTTGGAAAAGCGGACGTGATCGCGTCCGTACCCGCCGACACGCTTACCGCTACGGTCAATATATAATCGACCAACAGGGCGCCGCCGGATATGAGGCCCGGGAATACACCGAGATTTTCTTTCGATACGACATAAGCTCCCCCGCCATGCGGGTAGGCAAATATGATTTGCCGGTAAGACAGGATAAGTGCCGTTAATAAGACCAGCACCCCGACACCAATCGGAATCGAATACCAAAACGCCGCTGCGCTAACGGTCATCAAGACGAGCAAAATCTGCTCTGGCCCGTATGCAACGGATGATAAGGCATCCGAGGACAGGATCGCAAGCGCCTTCGTCTTAATGAGCTTCTGTTCCCCTAATTCCGTGGACTTGAGGGGACGCCCGATCAGTAATCTTTTGATAAGAGTAAACACACAGGTCACCGCCAACGTTGAAGTTAAACATCTAATACCTGGATACTTGGCTACTCAAACACTTATCAGTGCTAATGTAACCACTTTTGCTTTTTTCTACGCACAGAAAAAAACCGCAGAGTATCCTCCCGCGGCCCGTAAATAACCGAAGTTCACCCTCTCTATCAACGCTTACAAGGTTAGCTGACGGATTCGGGCGTTTAGAGTCGCCCTACAGCTTGCTGCCGCAATCCTATAATGCGGCCGGCATGCCGATTCACCCCGGCGACAAGCATGCACTCTCCTGCCTATCGCAATTGGTTCCCCTGCTCTCCGTTTCTAACGGAAACTCAGCGAATATGAACATATGAAGTTTTGCAGATTTGATCATAGACCCGTTCCCCCATTTCTGTAAACTGCGATATAAACGCGAAAAAGGGCAGATTAGTCTGTTTTCCATTCATGAATGCGGATACATAATTGGCTGGCTCTCGGAATGTCCCAAATAAACCGCCATGCTTCCTTTTACCGTGCAATCGGTAGATAATCCCTGATATAACAGTGGAGATTGGCTATTACCTGACGGGCATGCTCTATTAAAGTCGCTGTAAGCAAAAAAAGCGCGAACCTGCCTGTGGCCGGCTTGCGCTTTTTTGTTTTTATTTCGTAAGGCGGAACGATTTCGCTTCCGCATCGCGGCTGTTAGGGCCTACAAAGACATGGAATTCGCCTGCATCGCTCTTCAATTGCAGATCCGCATGGTAATAACGAAGCTGCTCCTCGGTAATCTCGAACGTCACCGTCCTCGTCTCGCCCGGCTGGATAGCGAGCTTGCGGAAGCCCTTCAGCTCCTTCAGCGGAAGGACAACCTCGCCGGCAAGATCGCGTACGTATAGCTGGACAACCTCTTCGCCGGCAGAAGCTCCCGAGTTTGTCACGTCAACCGATACCCGAAGCGTATCTCCTGCGTTCATAACGTCCGTCGATAGGGTGGCCTCGCTGTACGAGAAGCTCGTATAGCTCAGACCGTAGCCAAACGGCAGAAGCGGCGCATTCGGCATGTCCAGATATTTCGAGACGTAACGCTCATTCGCATTCTGAGGCGTAAGAGGACGTCCGGTATTGTAGTTGTTGTAGTACACCGGGACTTGGCCAACGGAATAAGGGAAAGACATGGTCAGACGTCCTGACGGGTTCACGTCGCCGAACAGCACATCCGCGATCGCATTGCCGCCTTCCGTACCCGGGAACCAAACCTCGAGCAGCGCATCCGCCTCTTCGATAACGCCATGCAGGTCAAGCGGTCTGCCGTTGAACAGCACCACCACGATTGGCTTGCCAAGCGGCTTCAGCTTCCGAATAAGCTCTAGCTGCGCCTCTGGCAGACGGATGTCGCCGCGGCTTCCCGCTTCCCCGCTCA
Organism: Paenibacillus sp. ATY16; assembly: GCF_003399985.2. NCBI lineage: Bacteria > Bacillati > Bacillota > Bacilli > Caryophanales > Paenibacillaceae > Paenibacillus > Paenibacillus sp. ATY16. The sequence goes on from NZ_NMOK02000027.1 coordinate 32,549, forward strand.
TCTCGGAGCTTTCGCCCAGCGCCAGTACGATTACGTCGGCTTGCGATGCCGCTGCGACCGCTTCCTGAAGCTGCTCCTCGGTCACGGTGTCGATGTCGGAGCCTTTCGCTACCGCAACGATATCCGCAGCCTTATGGGCAGATAGACCCGCATGCAGCTGCACCGTTTCCTCTTGCTTGCCCCAGATCGACCAAGGGCCTAGAATATCCCCGCTTTCCGCAAACGGTCCGATAAGCGCAAGCTTTTGCCCGCTGCGGAGAGGAAGCGCCTGCTGTTCGTTCTTCAGCAGCACGAAGGACTTGGCCGCGATCTCGCGTGCCGCAGCCCGGTGGTCGGGCGATAGCAGCACTTCCTTCTCCCGTTCTTCGCTTGCGGCGCGGTACGGGTTCTCGAAGAGACCCAGCTTGTCCTTCAGCTTCAGAATACGGAGCACAGACTCGTCAATCAGCTTGACATCCACTTCGCCTGCTTCCACAAGCTCCTTCAAATGGTTCGCATAGTGGGAGGTCATCATTTCCATATCGACGCCGGCTTCAATCGCCTTCAGCGCGGCTTCCTTGCCGTCCGCCGCAACGCCATGCGGAATCATCTCGCCTACCGCGCCCCAGTCAGAGATCAGCATGCCGTCAAAGCCCCACTCGTCGCGAAGCAGGTTCCGCATCAGCCACTTGTTGCCGGTGGCCGGGATGCCGTCAACCGTGTTGAAGGCCGTCATCACCATCTCGCAGCCCTCGTCCAGCGCGGCTTTATAAGCCGGCAGATAGGACTCGCGAAGCTGTCTTTCCGACATGTTGACGGTGTTGTAATCGCGTCCGCCTTCCGCTGCGCCGTAAGCGGCAAAATGCTTCACGCATGCGGCAACGCGGTCCATATCGCCTGCCAGGTCATCGCCTTGGAAGCCGCGGACGAAGGCACGCGCATATTCGCTGTTCAGGTATGGATCTTCGCCTGTCGACTCCATCACACGGCCCCAACGCGGGTCGCGGACGAGATCCACCATCGGCGCAAACGTCACGTGGATGCCCGTAACGGCCGATTCCTTCGCTGCAATCGCGGCGCTTTTTTCCGCCAGCTCCAGGTCCCAGGTACTGCCGATCGCCAGCGTCACCGGGAAAATCGTACGGTAGCCGTGGATAATATCCGCCATAAGAAGCAGAGGAATGCCAAGGCGGCTGTTCTCCATGTATTTTTTCTGCAGAGCTATCGTTTCCTTCGCGCCTACGGCACTCAGCACGGATCCTGCATTGTTCACCATATTTTCCGTAACGCCCATCCAGGCCAGCGGACCCGTCAGGTTAGCGTCATCTTCGCTGAGAAAATTAGGAGTAAGCTGCATCAGCTGAAAAATCTTTTCTTCCAGCGTCATTTGCTCAAGTAGAGCTGTCATTGATTGTTTCGTCACGTGGACAAACCCTCCATTTGAATCGGATGATTTCTTGTTCTCTTCCATTATACCGATTGCCGCCGGACAGCAATATGTCGGGAATAGCCGAAAAACTCTACAATCTGGCTGTGTGCTGCTGAACTGATGAGTTTGGCGGGCATTATCGCTGCGCAAAAGGCATGCTCCTTCGATCGCTGTTGTACCCTGATTTCCTCGAATATACCGTTATAGCGGTTGAAATCCGGGTACAAAGGCGAGCGCTGCGCTTCTCAGCGAGCATGCCTTCCGCTCCGCTCCGGCCCTGCCGCTCTTCAGCCGTTCAATCTGCCAAGGCCTGATTGCATTTAATGCAGGATAATCGCCGCTTTCGCGCTGCCTGCTCAAGTTATGCTGTATAGAATGCAGTATATTGGCCCTCCTCGGGGGCTTTTTGAACCAATTAGGCCGATTATCCTGCATTCCGTGCAGCGTACATCCTAGCAATGACCCTTCGAGGCTAATTATCCTGCATTCCGTGCAACGTAGTCGAAACGAAATTCCTTACTAACCTATTCATTCAGCCACTAACCGGCAAGTCCATTTCTTATATTGCTCCAATTCAAGGCCCATTGTATGATCTTAATATAATTGTATTTTTATTCCATACGTTTGGGGAGGGTAAAATGAGCGAGTTAACAGCAGCAAAAGCCAAGATAACGGGTTCATCTATCGTTTTGCTGGTTAAAGATATACAAGAGGCCTCATCGTTCTACCTCAATCTCGGTTTTACTTATGAAGAGATTGGCGGACATGTCCATGTAACAAGAGAAAATATAACCTTTATTCTGCACCCTGCCGTAAACAAGGATGACGTGCGGCCAAATTCCGCGGTGCAAGGCGGCTTATATTTCGATGCTTTTGCTTACACGGATGCCGTGGACCTGCTCGCGGAAGAGTGCCTGTCTAAAGCTGTCGAGTTTGTTAACGGCCCTAACTACTCGGAGCATTGGAGCGAATTTACCATTAAAGACGCCGATGGATACCGGATCGCTTTCGGAGGAGGAGTCTCCGGCCGGCCGGAATAAAAATTTAGTTTAGCAATGAAACTTTTCGATACCCTTAACCGTCTACTTGGTGACTTCAATTCCCGAATTGATAACTAGGAGGCCACCCATCATGAAAAAACCTTTTAAAATGCTTACCATTGCCGTTGCCGGCTCCTGCCTGCTTGCCTTTACTCCCGCGCTGGCCATGGCAGCTGAATCCACCGCCGTACCCGTTGCCGTGACTGCCGAACCGATTACAGCCGTGCCAATAAGCGCAGTGCTTCCCGATACGCAAGCCGTTAAAGTAACAACGAAAGTGATTGAGGAATCCTCCGATCTGCTTACCGTAAAAATCTCCGTTCCCGTCATCAGCGGTATGCTTGATACTTCCTATCAAGATAAATTAAACGCCAGCATCGAGGAAAAAGCGACGAAGGAAATCAACAAGCTGAAAGCTCTCGCTGCAGATGACAAAAAGTCCGCGCAGGAGAACGATTATCCGTTCCGCGCTTACGAACTCAATGTAACCTATGAGCTAAAAGCCGACGGCAGCACGGCCGCGAAGGGCATTGTCTCCTTCACCGTGTCCACCTATGAGTACACCGGCGGCGCTCACGGCGGCACTGCCGTAGAGGGCTACAATATCGTAAATAGCCAGCAGGCTGCCGAGCTGACGCTAGAGCAGGCGCTTGGCGACGGCGGCTTTGCGGCAGCCAACAGCGCGGTGCGTTACGCCATCAGCAAAAACCCGGATAACTTCTTCCCGGACGCTATGACAACGTTCAAAATCGATGCCGATCATACTTACTTCGTGGATAACAAAGGTAACGTGAATCTGGTGTTCCAGCAATATGAGATTGCGCCTTATGCCGGCGGCATCATCAACATTCCGGTGGATGCGACCACTTCGGTTGGCCCAACTTTAACCTTGTCAACCAAGGATTTGACGGCCGGTCCGAACGGAGCCCATTACATTCCGTTTCGTAAAGCTGCGGAAGCGCTGGGCTACAAGGTAAAATGGAGCAACAAGACGCAAAGCGCTGAAATTTCCCGCGATGCGCAATGGACATCCGTAACCGTAGGCAAAAACAGCTACACCATTAATAAAATGGCTCCGGTTCAGCTGTTTGCCGCGCCTAAACTAATAAAAGGCTCGCTCTATGTGCCGGATGAATTTTTCAGCAAAATTCTTCACCTCGAGATGAAGAACAATACGACCGATAATTCGGTAACGATCAAAGGGTAGTTTGTACCGATATCGCGGAGCTGATCTACAATGCTCCAAGCAAAGGGCTGTCTCATTGAGACAGCCCTTTGCTTTGCTTCTTAGCGTACTTACATTGGATTCACTCCAGTGAAATCGGACTGAAAGGCGCACATTTTACGACGACAAAGACACCGCGGACTGCATCCACGGTGTCTTTGCGTCTAATAAAGCTCGTTATACAACAAATGAAGAACCTTAGCCGCCTCGGCGCGGGTCAAGTTGTTCTGAGGGGTCAGGTAACCGTTGCTGCCGTTAATGATGCCCGAAGCAATCAACTTCTCTACGCTTGGCTTCGCGTAAACCGCTACCTTGGCGGCATCCTTGTAGCCGGATAGCGCTGCCGACTCCTTGAGCGGATGACCCGCTGCCGTGAAGGCACGGTCGAGCAGCACCATCATATCCTGACGGGAGATCGACGCCCCCGGATTAAACTTGCCTTCACCCGAGCCGCTTGCGAGACCAAGCGCTTGAGCAGTCATAACGTCTTCATAGTAATAAGCCTTGGACGTAACGTCCTTGAAGCCCGTGCCCGTCGACTCCGCATGCTTGGCCACTACGCCTACCAGCAGCTTCGTGAAATCCGCTCTCGTAATATTAGCGTTTGGCGAGAACGTATCGGCGGTTGTGCCGTTAATAATGCCGCGGATCGCCAGCGCTTCAATGTCCTGACGCGCCCACGAGGACGTTGTGTCCTTGAAGGCTTTGCTGCTGTTCACAATCGTATACAAGCTGAAATGCGTGGTGGAGAAGCTCATTTCACCGTTTTCCGCATGGAAGCGTCCTGTCGGTACAATCTGCAGCTTACCGTTGCCGTCGATATAAGCAGCAACAATCAGATCCGCGTTTACTTTCTCCGTCGGAGACAACGTGAACGGAAGCACGACCTGAACAGGCGCCTGCTCGTTCTTCCATTCAATCGCTTTGCCATCCAGTTCAAAATGCAGCTCCAGCACCGGGCGGCTGCCTGCTTGCTGCTGGGCGGAAGCCGGCAGCGTTGCCGGATCGACCTGTTTTACGCGTAGCGTCAAGCTTTGAGCCGAGCCAAGCTGGCCAGCCGGGATGACATGATCCGGAATGGTAACCGTTCCAAACGGCGTATTGATCTCAACCTGGCGTTTCTCGTTGGCGTTGAACAGAGAGTATGGCAGCTGGAACGCAATTTCCTTCGCGCCGCCTACATCCGTGCTCTTCACTTCGAAGGAGATCGTTTTAATATTTTGGCTGTTCAGAGCCGCGTGCTCTAGAGCTTCCAGAGCTTTCGTATTGTCGATCACATGCGTGTAAACGTTGGAATCCGATCCACCCGTATTGCCTGTGCCCGTATTTCCGCCATTGCCCGGATCAGGTGTCCCCCCGCCTGGTGTATTCGAAGCTGAACGCGTAATTTGCAACGTTTGATTAGGAGTGAGGCTCTCGCTGGTGGCCCCGCCCGTTCCGGTCAATCTCGTCAGAGTTGTCTCTGCCAAGGTAACAACGGTAGCCGCGCTGTCCGTGTAAGTAAAGGTAAGCGTACAAGCCGTAAAGCTTCCCGAAAAATGGTTCGATGTATCAAAAAATCCAAAATAGCTGATGCCGTTCTTTTCTTTCATGGATACTTGCGAGGCACTGCCGATTGCTTGCGAATAAGTTACCGATTTTAACTGTACATGGCTGTCCGTCTTGATACCAAACTCCGCGCTGCTAAATAGAGTCTGCGAATTGAGAACGAGATCAACCGAGAAGGAGGAGGCATTCTTGTCGACTTCGATCGCTTGCTTCGAGAATTGAACCGTAGAAGAATCGGCCGCAAAAGCCAAGGCGTTAAACGGGAGAACCAGGAAGCAGATAAACAGCAGACCTGCTAACAATTTCTTTTTCATCATCATGAACTCCTCATGGGTTTAAAATACAGGAAAAGGCGGCGGGCGCCTTTTCCTGCTGCTAATAAGTGCTTACTTGCCTTGGAAAATATGAAGGATAATAATCGTGAAGTCCGTCAAGTCGACCTTGCCGTCGAAGTTCACGTCCGCCAGCTTCGATGTTGCCCAGTCAGCGTCAGTCGAGCTTGCGCGGTAATGATCGATTGCGACCGACAAGTCGGCCGAAGTCAGCGTACCGTCCTTGTACAGGTCCGTAATATCTTTGTAGGAACGGATTAGGATGGAGGATGGCAATTTATCGAAAATAGCGCCCAGATCGGTATTCTCCGAGCTGGTGTTCACGATAACTTTATCAAGCTGAACATCCGCTTGAACGTTGTCTACATCCGGATTAACCGGTTTGAACGTCAGCTTGATCAGATCCGTGAACTCGGTGAGCGTAATCGGATGCTCTTGGAAGCCCGCGATCACGCGTACCGTGCCCGGCTCGACTTCATTGGCCTGCAGGAAGCCGTTTGTTTTGTCCAGAAGCTCTGCCCCTGTCGCCGGATCAAACGTAAACTTCGACGCATCAAACTTGAACGTTACATCAAGCACATTAACCTTGTCGGATTTGCCAAGAGCCAGATAGAACTCTGCCCCCGGACTTTCCTCCTTGATAATCGTATCCTGCTTCGCGTGAATCTTCACCATCGTTCCGACTACCACGTCAAACGTACCTGTGTAAGGAACGCCGGCAACCGTATAAGTAACCGTGACATGCTTCGTGCCTTTTGTTGCGGAATCAAAGCCGGTGATCGTTACTTGGTCGAGCGGCAATGCGGTTTTGGAGCCGTCAAGGTTGATTTTGCTGACCGTCAGGCCCGTTGTATCCAGAAGTTCGCCTACCCCGTAGCTCTTTTTCGTTGGAGGCGTTGTTACTTCAAGACCCGACATGTCCGTGTGAACCATCGTGTAAGTGTCCACTTTAGCCATGGTGTCCGTGCGGTAAGTATCTACGGAAATCGAGTTGTGGTCGATGTTGATCATCGAGAAGGTTGGAACCTTCAGCTGGCTCTTCACATCGGAGTAGTAGTCGTTCAGCGTTGTTTTCAGATCGTAGTACTTGCTGCCAGAAGCGGAGTTCGCAGTCAGGTACATGATCCCTTTCGGGTTAACGAAAACGCCGTTGTCCATCGCTTGGCCTTTGATCGCCTGGTCGCCTTCCATTTGGTACGTCTTTACGTAGGAATGGTCATGGCCCATAAAGACGAGGTCGATGTCCAGCTTATCAAATACCGGGAACAGCACTTGGCGAAGGTTAAGAATCGAGGCATCCGTGGAATGGTTAGCCGGGCTGTAGATGGAGTGGTGGAACGTGACAATTTTCCATCTTGCATCCGGATTCGCATCAATCGCGTTTTTCATAAATGTCTCATGCTCCGCGCTATTAGCGGAGTTTGTATTTAATACCATAAACAAAGTCTCGCCGTACGTATAGTAGTAGTCGCCGCCGGCAGGCGTAACACCGTATTGAGCCGACTCATTCGGCTGGTTGTAGTGGTACTTGTAGTTTACCGCGCCGTCATGGTTGCCGACAACGGTTGCAACCGGCAGATTGCGAAGCTGAGCCGGGCTCAGGAAGCCGCTGTACTCGGATTCGCTGGAAGCGGTGTTGACTTGGTCACCGGCCGACATAATATAGCTCATGTCCGGGAACATTTGAGTCGCTTTCGTCAGCGTGTTCGCCCAGCCGGCTGCATCCGTCGCTGCGTTGCCGCTAGCGCCGATCTGAGGGTCGCCTACGAACATGACGCTGAAATCATGGGAGTCTTTCGTGCTGAAGTCATATGCCGTGCTCCAATGCTCGTCCAGACCGTCACCTACGCGGTATACATAATCGGTTGATTCCTGAAGTCCCGTGATCGTAGCTTTGTTGGAGAAAAAGCCCGTCACCGCAGCCGAGGATGTACCGTTAAACGAAGCAGCCGTTGCAGCAGGAAATACGCCGTCAACCACATCCGCTTTTTTCGCGATCTGAACAACCGTGCCTACCGGCTGCGTTGCTGCCGAATACCAAGTCAGGTTGACCTGCGATTCGTCCGCGCCGGGATTAAGCAGAATGTTGCTCACCGTGTACGGATCAACCGCTTGCGTGCTGACACCCGTGCCCGGCTCATCCGCCGCGTTAACGAGCGTTGCCATCAGTGACGTGGCGAGTACAGAAGCGACCAGTACGGAGTACAGTCCTTTGCGCACGCCTTTTTGTTGCTTCAAAACGTTAAACAATGTAATACCCTCCCACTTTTTGATTGCCTTGAACGGTAAAGCTTGTCTATCTAAGGCATCATAAAAACCTTAGTGCTCAAATGTTTTGGCAATGTTATCCTCATGGTGAAGTATTTGTAAAATCCTGTCGTACCTTCATGAAATCTATACACTAAGCATCGCAATTCCTTCCTATAAAAACGCACGCTGAATCAGCCAGATCAGACCAAACACCGATATCGTCGCCGACATGGCCGGCATGGTCCAACGGATCCGGCGGGCATAATGAATAACCGGATACAGCAGCAATACGATCATCAGTTGACCGAACTCGATGCCAACGTTAAACGTCAGCAGCGATGCTGCCATTTGCCCCCCGTCCAGCCTCATCTCCGACAGCGTGGCCGCAAAGCCGCACCCATGAATCAGACCAAAACCAAAGGCCAGGAACAGATTATGCTTGCTCGCGTTTTTGTTCAGAATGCTGTTCAAGGCCACATAGATGATACTCAGCGCGATCACCGACTCGACCAGCTTGCCCGGCAGATGAATAACGCCAAAGCCGGCCAGCAGGAGCGTTACCGTATGAGCCGCGGTAAATGCCGTCACGACGCCAAGAATCTGCTTCATCGAACGCGCGCCGATCAAGAGGCTAAGCACGAACAAAATATGGTCATAACCCGTAATCAGATGCTCGATGCCAAGAATGAAGAACTGCTTCACCGCGCGGAGCAGACTGATTTTCCCCAGCTCCACTTCCCGGTTGTCGAAGTTTAAGACGTAGCTTTGCTTACCGCTGCCGTCCTGCTTGAGGTCCAGCGTCACGTAGTTCATGTGCCATTGATCCACGTCATCGTAGATCGGCTGGTAGTCGAGTACGAAATGCTCCGGCTTGCCCGAAAGGTTGAAGCGAAGGATCGCTTCCGCATACGGCTGATCCCTAGCTACCGTTGCATCCAATGTCAGCAAGGAACCATTCAGCGGCAGGCTGTCCGCATAGAGATGGATTTTGTCCAAAAGGTAAGCTTCCACATCGTCCTTATGCTCGGTAACGAACTTCTGCAGCACTTCCGGCGAAAAGTCGCCTACATCCGGGTCGTTCGGGGCGACGGCAAGGCGAAGATCGTACATATCGATCCGAAGATCATAAGCAATGGAGCCGTCCTTCAGCCCAATATCGGAATACGCGACGCTGTTGCCGCTATGCGCTAATGCGGCCTTCCCCCCGCCTAATCCGGCAACGAGCAGAAACAGACCCAGCATGCTTGCCGCAAGCAGCCGGCGGATCCTCTTACGGTTCATAGTCCAAATAACCTCCAGTTCATGTCTACTCTTGTCCTATCGTATAGGTGAATTGTTAATGGAATTGGTTTATTCCTTAAATAAATTGTAAATTAATCCCTAATTAACAATTCATTATTATGATGGGGACAAGATTGAAGGACACGGAGGGAATCTTCAGTGAACGTATTTTGGAGCAAAATGGCGCAGCCCAGATTTCGGACAGGCGTATTTATCGCATTGCTGATTATATTCGCAGCCTCGGTATACCAGTTCAACCGGATGAATGAATTCACGTTTAACGAGCAGCTAGGCAGCGGTTATGAACGTTACGAGAAAGCACGGGTCGTGGAGATCACGAAAGAACAGCTTGAGAAGGATCCCAATATCGAAGGACTGTACCGGGGAACGCAGGAGCTGAAGCTTAAGATTCTGTCCGGCGAACATAAAGGTGAAATCATGCCCGTTACCAACTATCTCAGCACCATGTTTAACGTCCATGCGAAGGTAGGCACCAAGCTTGTCGTGAACATCGCAACGGCCGATGCCTCCCATATCAACGTGACGATCTACAACTATTACCGCGCGCCGTATCTCTATGGCATGATCGCGATTTTCCTGGCTATTTTATGGGCAATCGGAGGCAAAAAAGGGCTGAAATCGGCTGTTGCCCTCCTCTTTACCTTCAGCAGCATCGTCTTCCTCTTCCTGCCGATGCTGTATCGAGGCTACTCGCCGATGCTCGCAGCCATTATCGTCGTTACGACGACGATAATCGCCACCTTGCTGCTGCTCGACGGCTGGAGCTCCAAGTCGCTGTCCGCCATCATCGGCACGATGATTGGCGTAATCCTGGCAGGCGGCGTAGCTATATTGGCGGGTCATCTGCTTCACATTTCCGGCTTTAATACCAATGATTCCGAGACGCTCCTTATTATCGCCGACAATACCGGCATGAAGGTTGAAGGCCTTCTCTTCGCCGGGGTCATTATCGCCGCGCTTGGAGCCATTATGGATTTAGGCATCTCCATCGCATCGGCCGTCCATGAGGTTTACATAACAAATCGCGAGCTGGGTCCACGCGCCTTGTTCCTTGCCGGCATGAACGTAGGCCGCGATATGATGGGGACGATGGCAACCACCTTGATTCTCGCCTTTACCGGCTCCTCGCTTATGTCCCTGCTTGTCCTGTATGCGTACAAGGTGCCTTATGACCAGCTGGTCAATATGAACCTTGTCACCATTGAAGTGCTGCAAGGCATGACCGGCAGTATCGGCGTGATTCTTACCGCGCCAATCGTAGCCTTTGTCTCTTCAAGGCTAATGCCTTATTACGACCGGATGATGGGTCGCAAGGCCGCTTCCACAGTAGAGATCGAACAAGCCCGCCCTGTTCCGGTAGACAGCGAGAAAGCCGCGGTATCGCAATAATAAGCCGATAATAGAAAGGCCATCTGCCCAAACGGACAGATGGCCTTCTTCGTTACGGTTATGTACATCCGATTAGTCTTCATGCTCCGCATAGCCGTTCTCGACGAGATAATCCATCTCCATATCGAGAATTTTCTCGACCGTCACTTCGTCCAGCTTCACATCGCGCTGCTTCAGCACATAATCGACCAGCTCGTCACTGTCGATATCGATAACTTGGCCTTTCGCCGAGCTTTGCGCCTTATCGATAAAAGCCTGCTCATGCTTCAGCACCAGGCTGATCGTTTCAGCCGGAACCTTGGTCTTCTCCGCCAGATAGTTCACCAATTCTTTTTCGTTCAGTTCGCTCATCGTTAGAACAACTCCTCGAATTTCAAATTCTTGGACTATTGTACCATCCCGGGAGTCAGATGCAAAAAACGCCTATTAGAAAAACCCCTTATCGCGTCTGGATAAGGGGTTCGGTCTGCGGTTTGCAGCCTATTATTGCGCCGTATAACCGCCGTCTACGGTAAGTGTCGTACCCGTAATGAAGGATGCATCCTCGCTTGCGAGGAAGAGAACGGACTTGGCAATCTCCTCCGGCTTGCCGAGACGGCCCATAGGATGCAGGTTAATCAGATATTGTCGCGCCTCTTCGCTGCCGCCTTGGATAAGCGGCGTATCGATATAACCCGGGCAAACCGCGTTCACGCGGATGTTCTGCTGCGCATAAGCAATCGCGGTGCTTTGCGTTAACAGCTTCACGCCGCCTTTTGCCGCCGAATAAGCCGGAATGGTGTTGCGGGCCACGTGGCTGTGAATCGAGCCGCAGTTCACGACCGCTCCGCCAGTGCCCTGCTTCAGCATCTGGTCAATCGCGTATTTATCGCACAGGAATACGCCTGTCAGATTGATGTCGATCATGCGCTGCCAGTCCTTCATAGACAGCTCATGAGTAACGCCTTGCGCGCCAATCCCCGCATTCGCGAACAAGATATCCAGCTTGCCGTATTTTTTCACCGTTGCGGCCACCATCGCCTTGACGCTTGCTTCTTCAGCTACGTTTGTTTTTACGAACAGGGTATCATAGCCCTGCTTGTTCAACTCTTCGGCTACCGCTGCCCCGTGGTCCGAAAAGTCCGCGATTACAACCTTCGCTCCTTCAGCCGCGAATGCACGGACTGTCGCTTCCCCAATACCGCTTGCTCCGCCGGTTACGATTGCTACTTTGTTTTCAAAACGCATCGTTATTGCCACCTCTTATTCGAAGAATAATAAATGATTGCTTATCTAGCCATCGCGCCGCCGTCGATTACCATCTCAGTGCCGGTCATGTAAGACGATTCGTCCGAAGCCAGGAACAAGACGAGATTCGAAACCTCATCCACGTTGCCTACCCGGCCAATCGGCGAAACAGCCTGTCCAAGCGCTTCCTTGTCGCGATGCGTTGTTGCCGCTGCATAATCAACCATGGCCGTATTAATGTACCCCGGATGAATCGAGTTGACCCGTATGCCCTGCGTGGCAAATTCCATCGCTACATCCTTCGTCATCGTCCGCACCGCGCCTTTGCTGGCGCCATACAGCACGTGGTTCGGCGAACCGCCAATACCCGCGATGGAAGATGCATTGATGACCGAACCGCGCTGCTGCTTCAGCATCACCGGAATGACATGCTTCATGCCGAGGAAGACGCTGGTCACATTGATATTCATCAGACGGTTCCAATCCTCCACCGTTGTGTCAAACAGCGGCTTTATTACGTAAATACCGGCGTTATTGAACAACACGTCGATTGTTCCGAACGCTTTAACCGCCTCGTCAACAACCTGAATCCAGTTGTCCTCGCTGCCAACGTCGTGGCGAATCGCTAACGCTTCGCCGCCCAGCTTTTTCACCTCGTCGGCCGTCTGCTTCACGCTTGCTTCATTAATATCCGTAACGACAACCTTCGCTCCCTCTTTCGCAAAACGAAGCGCCGTCGACTTCCCAATCCCGGTACCCGCACCTGTAATAATCGCTACTTTGCCTTCCAGACGCATACCAAGCACCATCCTTGTCTCTATATTGTGTCACCCGAAACGAATAAAGAATGAACTTACAATTCAAGTATAGGACGGTTTAGTGTAATAATAAATTTAGTTAAATTTACGGGATGTTAAATAAAAATAAAGGAACGATCATCCGCCATGAATATTGATCAGCTTGAATATATCCTGGAAGTCGCCAAGGTGAAGTCGATCTCGGCCGCTTCCAACAACCTGCATGTCACGCTGCCCGCGATCAGCCAATCCATTACGCATCTAGAGACCGAGCTTGGCGTAAAGCTGTTCACCCGTTCCAGGCACGGGACCTTCCCTACGGCAGAAGGCACCATCCTTATCGAGAAGGTTAGCGAAATTATCGAAAAGGTACGGGAGTTGCGCGAAGAAGCGCAGAGCTTCACCAATACGATCAGCGGCGAGCTGCGCATTGCCACCATTCCGGGACCGATGTCGCTATTAGTGAAGACGATAGCGGCGTTTAAGAAAGATTTTCCGAATATCCGGATCGAGATCTCGGAAACCCGCTCCCAGGAGATGATCACTAGCATTCACCAGGATAAAATCGACCTTGGCCTGCTCGTCCTCTACAAAGATCTCGAGCCTAGCGTCGAAGGACTCAAATTCACGAAAGTGATGGACGTCAGCATGACCTGCTGCGTCAATAAGAATAGCCCGCTCGCCTTGCGCGAACGGGTAAAAGCGGAGGATCTGATGCGTTATCCGCTTGCCCTCTACAATGAGGACTATATCGACTGGTACGTCAAGCACCTGAACGAGCATTACGGCGCAACCAACCTGCTGTTCACGACCAATAATCTGGAGGCGATCCGTCAGGCTCTCGACGATGAGCTTGCCATTACGCTCGGTTTGAACTATTCCTTCAATTACGGCAATTACCGGAACTACCCGACCTATAAGATACTGGACATTGATCTGCCAACCGCACCGCCCGTCCCGCTTGGCTGGATGCAATCGAAGAGCAAGTCCAATTCCAAGATTATCAAAACCTTTATTCATCGGCTGCAAATGCAGTTTCCTATTCAGAATTAATCTGGCTTTATAGCGGCTCGAAGCGTATAAGAAGGTTCGGTTTACTTCAACCTGTACCTATACAGGTTGACGCTTAAAGGAGCTGCATCATGACCGAACCCTTATTAACCTTTCTCGTACTAAATAATTAGTCGCTGCCATTTCCACCCTGAAATTTGTATTTCTGGTCTTAGGCGCCTTCCTGATTTCACGGGGATCATCGTGGGAACAACATTAGTTATTCTCTACATGGTGCAGCTCAAGAGTGCCGGCGCTCCTTACTTATCGCCGCTGATCCCGTTCAAGCGAAAAAGAGTATCTCCTTCCGGTTAACCGGGTCTGGAGATACTCTTTTATGCAAAAAGCAAGTATTAGTGCACAGCGGCTTCCGCGAGAATTTCGCATTTTCTCGCTTCACGCTCGTCATGGGTCATACGCGGGCATGTGTAGCATTTGGCCCCGTTCTCGCGGCGGTCGTACATGCAGCAGGAGGAAGGGATAAGCCATTTCTCCTCCGTATTGTACGGGTTCTCCACGTAACGCGGGTTCGCGAGGTAATACGGATTGCGTCTGCGGTTAAACAAGGCGGGATCAAGGAATTCCGCAAGCAGCTTGCCATCCGCCAGGAATTGCTCGTAGAGCTGCGGCATCTGCATGTGAGCAGCGACGAAATCCTGCGTCATCTTGAGCTGACCGCTGAATTGCTGCCAGATCGCATCCGGCTTCAGGTCGCCGGCTTCGGCGATCGCTTCAATCGCAGGCGTAACGAAATTCGTGAAATACTCCTCCCAATGCTGGAGCAGGAAGGCTTTGCGCGCCTCGGGCTCCGTTGGCACCGGAATGGAGCGGAGCTCTTTTATTTTATAGCCCAGATGGGCATGATCGTCATGCAACTCCACCTGGTAGTTGATATTATCCGGATACATATCGAGTAACTGATTATACATCGAAGCGAACAACAGCTGCACGATGCTTACTTTGCACAGGGAAGTTCCTATGAACGATGCCGGCAGCGCGTTCGAGATTGCCTGCACCGTCTCCCCGCTCCGCTTTAGCGCCTCCTGCAGAGTAGCCGGATCAAAAAAGCCCGTTGCCGGTATATCGTAAATCGGATGCTCCGCCCCCTCGGGCGAAATATGATAATACATCTTTACGAGACTAAAATCGAACAACGTCTCCGACCTCCGTTTCATGATTCCCCTAGGCCTCTGGACCGCCAGACTGCCTCTTTCATCCTATGTAAAGAATCCTCTTATATGATAACGATTCTCAAAAACGCTGTCAATTTAGAAACCGCATAAGAATCGCCCTTTTGCCTAAAGCTGTAGATAGAGGTGAACCTTATGATCTTTATCATCGGAGCAGGGCTGGCTGTAGCCGCAGCCATTGTCGGATGGATCAGCTACCGGAGCCAGATGGGCAAATCCGTCTTGGGCGGTCTCGCCGCCATCGCGATCTTTCTGGCCTCCACCGTCATTGCCACTTCCGCCACCCGTACCATTTTGGACAATACCATATACATGACCGAGATCCACTCGGTGCTGGGGTCTCCGACTTTTATCATCAGCACGGGGTACTTGATGGTGTATGGCCTTGCGCGGATGGTTACGGGGATTGGGCGCGGGGCAGCTGCCAGGTAAAAAATAAGGACGCGAGGGCGTTCAAACAGCCTTCCGTCCTTTGCGATCTGTCGGTTCAGTCCGCTTTTCCATATTTCAAAGTCCACTGATCCAACCACTCGGCGTAAGTAAGTCCCGTTATATGCTCCATGTCCGATCCGTCCAAATAGCTTGGACCGCCCATAAATATCGCGCCATTGCTTAGAGGAAGAGGAAAAGCATACCCTCCAATCACCCTGCCTTCTGCCAGCATGACCGTAACCGCCGTATTCGTCTTGGAAAATCTCTTCAGAGGATGATTCGTAACGACAAAATGATATTCCTCTATCATTGTGCCCAGGTACGCATCCGGTGACACCTTCTGTGTACCCCATACCATAATCCTTGGCCAATTACCTTCTTCAACCATCAGCATACTCTTATCCAATATATAACGGTCAGTCGTTACCGCGTCATTGGTGAGCTTATAACCCCTCATAGTTAATGCCCGCTCCGCTAACGCCTGTTCATCCAACGGAATCTTGTGCACTCCCCATATAAGGATAAGAAGCACGATACTTGCAAATAACATAGGCATGCCGAGTCCTCGCATATACGGCCCCTCCTGGCTAGAAGCTGTTGGCAGCAAAAAAGCATCTCCCTTATGAGGAGATGCTTTCGTTCTTCTATTTCTGATAGCTGTAGCTCGTGTTCGCCACCACAGCCAGCATTCTTTCTTCCTTGATCATCGGGGATTGGCATAGGAAGCACACGGGAGCTTCGGATAATGAGAAGTTATCCCTCATCCATCCCTTGCATTGCTCGCTAGAGCATGACCATACCACTGTTAATTCAGTAGGCAGTTCTTCAGCCGTCTTTTTCCGAGAATACATTCATATCCCTCTTTCCTCTGATCTGTAATAATGAAAAAAGCCCCAAACCTTGAAGTCCGGGGCATTTTTACGTAAAATCCTACAGTTTTACAACGTTTTCCGCTTGAGGACCACGGTTGCCTTGTACGATGTTGAACTCAACGCGTTGACCTTCGTCAAGGGATTTGAAGCCGTCGCCTTGGATAGCGCTGAAGTGTACGAATACGTCGTTGCCGCCTTCAACTTCGATGAAGCCAAATCCTTTTTCTGCGTTAAACCATTTAACTGTACCTTGTTCCATGTTCAATTACCACCTTGTATATGATTTACATGACATTCTTATTTTGTTCAAAAAATAAAAAATTCACATATCGTGCAGGATTATTTCCTTCGATAAAAATAACCCTCTACGAGATGTGAATTCAGGTCACGTTTAATAAATTCATTATAGCACATCCAAATGGAAATAGCTAATACCAATGGAACCCATTAGGAAAAAAACATTAATTCTGCCTAACAATTAGGTTTTTATCGAGAAAATGGACGAGAAATACGGCTCCGGAGGCGAAAAGAATCTCGTGTGAAAGCGTCTTTTCATCCACGATCAGAAGCTCATCGTAGCCCCAATCGTCAAAGCCTCTGCGGTCAAGTAGGTCAGGTGGATCCATCGTGATACCGATCCTGCTGATATGGTTATAGACCAAAGTCCATTCGTCTTGGGCACCCTTAACGGTGATATACAGATCAATAATCTTCTCGTCATGCACTTCGGCTTGCACGAGCTTGTATTCCTTGAGGTTATATTCATGGAAACTGAAGGTATGGAAAAAGTCGTACAGCTCATTGCCCAACCTGCCCTCCACCTAAGAAACATTTTCCTATCCGACGCGTTAATATAGGCAATCCGTAACAAACTTCGAATTGAGGTGACCAATGAAGACTTTAGACGGCCTCTAGCTTCCCCCTAAGGAGGTTAGAGAATTATGAGCAGAAGTTTCAAGAAATCACCTGCATGGACGGAACAGAGTACACCAAATGCCATCTGGGCTAAAAGACAAGCCGCAAAAACCGTACGCCGCTTCACCACCGATATTTCAAACGGAAAATGGTACCGGAAGCTGTACTGTCCATGGAATATTTGCGATTACCGTTTCTACAAAACGAAACAAGAAGCCATTCAAGAATGGGAGACATCCCGATGGCCAAGCGACCTGGCTAAGACAAGAGCTGAGATCATCAACGAGTGGGCTAAAATGTACAAAAGAAAGTGAAGAGAAGCGTCGGTCAAGGGAAGCCCGGCGCTTTTTTTTCTATGCTTAGCTTAGATGCGAAAAAAAGCTTTCGCCGTCTGCGAAGTCGCTTGAGCCACTTCATCCGCCGGTTTCCCTATACACTCCGCAACCGCCTGCAAAATATGTGGCAGAATGGCCGGTTCATTCCTCCCGTCTTTCGGCTTCTCCTTCAAATCCCTCGGCGTCAGGAATGGCGCATCCGTCTCGATCATCAGCCGGTCCAGCGGAACAATTTGCACCAGCTCCCGGAGATGCTTGCCTCTCCGCTCATCACAAATCCAGCCCGTAATCCCGATATGGAAACCCATCTCCAGATACGCCTTCAGCTCCTGCACCGTACCCGTAAAGCAATGCACGACGGCATTTTTCACGCGATGCTCCTTCAGCATCCCGATAAAATCCGACGACGCCTCCCGTTCATGAAGGAACAACGGCATATCCAGCTCAAGCGCCAGACGAACCTGCTCTCCGAACCATTTCCGCTGTACATCCCTCGGCGAGAAGTCCCGATTGTAATCCAGCCCGCACTCCCCGATCGCAACCACCTGCGGCATCGCCGCTAACTCGCGCAGCTTCGCAATCGTCTCTTCGTTGCAATTCTTCGCATCATGCGGATGTACGCCAGCTGTGGAATACAGCTTCCCGGAATATGTTCCGGCATAACGTGCCGCGTCCACACTGTTCCTTAAGCTAGTGCCGGTGATGATAAGAGGCGTAACATGGTTCTCCGCCGCTCTGGCTACCACTTGGTCACGATCCTCATGGAATGAACGGTGCATCAGATTCACGCCGATATCTATAAGGTTATTCGTCATGGTTATCTACTCCCTTATTTCTGTTCGAAGACCGAGCAGCAATCTGCCGGAACACGGTCAGCGAGCCACACTTCGTTGCCTGCAAAGTAGAAGACGACACCAGTTTCTTTTGCACGCGAAGTATCAATCTTCAGAATCACCAGTTCTCCCCTGCGGCTTCCCGCCAGCGTTGCAAAATGAGTCCCCTCCGACAAATGCACATACAGACGGTACATCGGATGAAGCCCTTCTCCCAAGATGGACGGCAAGGCCTTCCTGTTGGTACCGTGATAGAGGATTGCCGGTGGTTCACCAGCTTTATATTGAACCCGATCATGACTATGCCCATATCTTGCCCGAATACGTCCATCCTCGATAGCAAAACGCTGCTTTTCCGAATGGCGGACGACCTGCTCTATATCTTCCATTGTGATCCCAGCCCATTTGGGCTGAGCTTGTATCGCCTCTAACAAAACATGTATCCCGCAGGAACCATCCTCCGGATCAAGGCTGACCCCGAACTGTTCCGGCGTATGCCGAAGGATCTTCGTCATTAATTTGCTTAAGCTTTGTTCCATGGCCTGATTCAGCATGGCTTTCACTTCGCTTTCTCCATTAAACTTCCAGTCATTTCATTATAGCCCCTTCGCAAGAGACGTGGGCTGGATTAATCGGATTTAGCCAAACGTTCCCATAAAAAAGCCTGAACCAATGAGGATTGGCTCAGGCGTTATTTTACTCGGGATTTACGGTTACATTGAACTCATATCGACCTGAACCTAGAGTGACGGCGATATCGTTCGGTTCCGCCCTCCACTGAATGGTTTCCGAAGATTGATCCTTATCGGATGACGGCCATATGGTCCGGTTGTATCCTTTTTCAAAAATGGATATTATAAGGGCATTGGGGGTTTTTATAGGAAAATAAACCTCTCCCGAGCCGTTAGGCGGGATCTGGATCTCGCAGGCCCAGCTGCTGCTATCCTCTCTGGACCAGCGAACGGCATACTCGCCGCGAATGGTATGAACCGATGCGGATGCATGGTTTAACTCGTACACACGGAACGGTTTAAAGACAACCTGCCCGAATGCTACGGAATCCGGATGCGGGGACAATCCGGCCACATGCTTGTAGAACCAGGAGCTGACGCTTCCGAACATCGGATGATTATGGGAGTCATGTCCGTCCCAGGATTCCCATAGGGTGGTGGCGCCATTTTCAATCATGTAGCCGTAGCCGGGGTAGTCTCTTGCCGCAACCATCTTTAACGCTAGATCCGTTTCTCCCCGCTCACTCAGAAGATCGAACAAGAAGAAGGTCCCGAATATACCGGTATCCAAGTGTCCGCCTAGATCATCCCGGTAATGCTTCAGCACCCGCTCCCACACTTGATCCTCATATCCCTCTGGAACACAGCCCAGAACCAGCGGGAACAGATCCGCACCTTGCCGACCTATGGAGTAAGTGGCGGTTTCGGGATCGAAAAACGCCTCGTTAAACGCTGAGCATATGAAGTCAAACAGCCTCGCGTATTGTTGGGCGTCCTCTTCATGACCAAGCACTCCGGCGATTTCGGACATCATCCTTACCGTATAGGCATAGTAGAACGTGCTCACTAAGGTTGGAGGAAGCTCATTCGCACCCGGGATACACCAATCCCCCAGGAACCAGCTGTCCGGTTCTTCGAACTGGACCAGATAACCTCCGCGATTACGCGTACCTAGATAGCTTATCCAGCTTTGCATCCCTGCATAATGCTCAGTGAGCAGACGACGATCCCCATACAGGCGATACATCGTCCACGGCAAAATGATATAGGCGGATCCCCAAGCGACTCCACCTCCGCCCCCGTTGAACGGAGCCGTATGCGGGACAAAGCCCGTCTGTTTGTTCTGCGAGTCGCTAATATCTCCAATCCACTTCGCGTAAAAAGCAGCCATATCAAAGTTGTAACTCGCCGCCCCCGCAGTCAGGTGTCCGTCCCCTGTGTATCCAAGTCGTTCGCGATGCGGACAATCGCTTGGTACGCCTCCATGCATATTGGTCAGCTGCGACCAACGGTAAGCGCTCTGCACTTGATTGAGTAATGGATCAGAGCAAGCGAACTCGCCTATAGGCTCAACCGAAGCATGAACAACAATGCCTCCGAGGTCCGTCAGCTCCGGTACCCCGGGATACCCGGTGACCTCCACATAGCGAAAACCATGCCAGACGAATCGGGGTTCGTATTGCTCTATTCCCTGGCCTTTCATGATGTAAGTATCCGATTGAATTTGGTCATTACCGCCGCAGCTTAGCGTATCTAGCGTGCCATCGCCACAGAGATTTTCCGCAAACTTCAAAGTAACCTGTTGCCCGGCATCCCCTTGCATTCGAATGCGCACCCAGCCGGAAAAGTTTTGACCGAAATCGAAGATGTAGGTATGAGGTTTGGGCTCCGCACGGGAGATGGGTTTAAGCGTGCTGATCTTTTTATCCGGGGGAGACGTCTGAGCCATCAGCTGGCCCTTCGGAGAACGAACCAAGCGGGCCTGATCCCAAGACGAATCGTCAAACTCTCGGTCATTCCAACCTGGCTGTTCAAGCCTCGCGTCATAAATTTCTCCGTAAAAAACGTTATTAAACACGATTGGTCCGGAGCTCCAATTCCAGCTCTCATCACTGCGGATGAAATCCACCGTACCATCCTCGTAGGTTATGGCCATCTGCAAAATTAATCGGGGAGCGCCGTAGTTCATTTTCCCTTCAATCGTTCTCTCGGTCTGGTTGTAAAAGCCGTTCCCCAGCATTACACCGATTGCATTTTCACCTTGCCGAACATTGTCCGTCATGGCGTATTGAAGATAATTGACCCTCTTGGAAGTCTGATCGTCGAAAGGATACAGCAGCCCCTCGATCTTGCGGTCATCATAATCCGTCCAGTTTGGAACAAGGACGTGGTCACCAACTCGATTGCCATTCATATACAGCTCGAAGTAGCCCAGTCCCGACACTGATATGGAGGCCTGCTTTATATCTTTATCAATGTGGAAGGACTTTCTGAATAATGGCGATGCAATCGTCTCGTCTGCACCAATCCATTGTGCGGTCCATTCATCCGGGCTCAGGATACCCATCTCAAAAAAAGCAGCCTCTTCCGATTCATATAGCTCTCCATCCTGGTCCCAACATTTCACCGTCCAGTAACAGCGTTGCCCGCTAGCGAGTGGGCTGCCAGCATACTCAATGTGGAAGGTATCGGCAGATTCGACTTTGCCCGAATCCCATAGCTCGCCGATTCCGGAGAGCGCATCCTTTTCACTCTCGGATACGATAACCTGATAGGCAGCCTGCTTTCGGTTACGTTTGGAAGATTCCAGCTCCCAGCTGAAGCGAGGCTGGGTTGTTTGTATGCCAATGGGGTTGTGGTTGTACTCACAGCGTAATCGAACGATTTTTTGCATGATCGTAGTCCCCTTTTATTAGTAGATGAGTGACCATGTATTCGCCTTCAAAAACTGGTAAGTTAGTATACACATACAAGGAAATAACACCGTCATATTAACATACTAACTTATCGAAATAAATAACAATACTCATACAAACCAAAAAATGTCACGCGAATCAAATTTACTGATTGGCGTGACACTTTTTTTGCTATTTCCCTTCCCCCAGCATGTCGACAAACGGAAGATCCGCCGGAGCAAATGTAAACTTCCCGAGTTCTGCAGCGGTGATCCAGCGAAACTCATCATGATCAACCAGCATGATCTCACCACTTACGAACGTCGCTTTATAAGCAATCAGCCTGATGTGGGTTGCCCCATAGTGATGATCATTAACTCCAAAATAAGCATATGGGTTAATCTCGATATGCATCTCCTCAAGCAACTCTCTCTTTAAGCAAGCTTCGGCCGTTTCGCCCGACTCAATCTTGCCACCGGGAAACTCCCACATCCCGGCTTGAGACTTCCCTTGCTTCCGTCTCGCGATCAGAATCTGACCTTGTCCATTTTCAATAATAGCTGCCGCAACCTCGGTCATGTCATTCACGTCCTAAACAACTGCTTTATTCTTCGTTGATACAAGGGTTGGCAGCATTTCATAAGAAGCGCATCAGCTTATTACCTTCATGTCTGACATACTCCTCTTACCCGCACTAGCTTTCTTCACAGTAATACGGATTCCCTAATGCATCGATAAGACAATCTAGTTGTCTTAGATATTCATAATTACTTACATCATCTCGGATAAAAGAGGTATCCATCCCTGACTTTCGTATATTTTCAATCCAACTTAATGCCTCGCTTCTACTTACACCTCGGTATAGCATACCATAATATAAATAAGCGAATTCATTACTAATATTTGTGTTGAAAACAATCGGATCATCTGTGTTTATACTAATTAAAGTGTCGGAAACACTATTTTCAATGGGATCATTAATTTGAAAAAACTGATTTTCGTAGAGAGACTTTATGTCACCGATTACAAAATTTGATGAAGGATTGACCTCTATTACAATACCATTTAGTGCTACTTTTTGCTTAACATACTGCTGCATATCTAGAGTCATCTCTTTTTCTATTTCAGTGGTCCTAACAAAAATCGGAGTCATAAGTCTCTCTAAATAAGTTCGGTCGTGAAAAATCAGCGCAAGGGAATGAATATTTTGACTTACTCTTTGGGTGTCACCTGCCTCTTTTGAGGAAGTTTCAACTAGCTCAGTAATTGGCTTAAAGCGGCTCTGATATACCTGATAAAGCATCTCTATAGAAATTCCGTAACTAAAAGCATCTTTTAGTATATTCTGTGCTGTTTCATATATTTTGTGTTGTAGATAAGAAAAAGTTCTAAAATTGTAATTTGAAGTGCGAGTATACACCCCCCAAATCCACAAGAGATTATCCAGATACTCACCCTGTGGAAGTATAACCTGCTCATTTTCATGAACCCAACTCTCAACAGGCACTCCCAAAGCAATTCCATGTCCAATTCGGTCTCCAGAATGGAATTTACAGTAATCTATCACCTCATCAATTCTTCTCAACCCAGAATTTAGATGTCTGTAGTCTTCACCTGCATGAAATGTAAAAAACAAACTTTGTTGCTTGATTTTGCGACCATTCTGATCTAGTGTTCTCATTCTATCTTGATCGCTATTTCGTGCTTTCTCAAACACAGGGCTTAAAACTTGTACCGGTGTGTTATTTTCTAGACTAGCCGCATCAAGTCCGACAACGAAATTAGAAAGATAAGGCACCCTATTACGTAGCTGTAGAATCATATTTATTTTTTTAAAATATTCTTCTTGAATACGGCCGTAATGAAGATATTCGAGTTGACTCGGGTTTTCAACAAATTGTTTCCAATCCTTATCGATATTATCTTTTTGCTTTATGAAATGATAAACAAGACCGACACGTGGAAAGAATATTTCTTTATTTCTGTCCACCTGATAATCCTCGATCAATATTCTCTTATAAGCCTGAAGGACCTTAAGAATATTAAGACGGTTTGTTGACTCCCGATTTGCAATAGATAACCGCAGTTCAACTTTCTTTAAATACTGATTTTGAAATAGATTCCTTAGCATCTCTAAAAAATACTGGTCATCCTGAGAACTAAATCCTGATGTTGCTCTATCGAAATAACTCCTAAAGAAATCAAGCCCCTTTACAGAATTAGATTGGTTTACCTCTTGATAAAATTCATTTTTGATTCTCAAATAGCGAAAAAATACATGTTGAAATTCGTTTAGGTTCTCTAATTCTTTTCCAATACACTCTTGTTTATATTTCATAACTTGGTGTAGAAATATATTTTCTCCATAAGTATGGATATACCTATAATCTTTAAATATTGATGTAATCCAGTCGATTCCCAAATTCAAATCAATCGGAAGCTCCTTTTTGACTTTTTCTAAGGTGCTTTTCAATTTTTCAACTGAAGAAAATGTAGAATCATTAAACACTAGATTTAGTAAATCATTATCATTTGATCTCAAATTATCTTTAACCCACTTACTTAAAGATAACCTTGAATTTGAAGCAATGTACCCAGCCAACAAATACCTCAGTAATTGGGCGGTTAGTATATACTCCTTAACCTCACTCGAATTACATGAAAAAGATACACGAAAGTTTTTTAAATAGTTTCCAATAGGACTACGTGTAAAATCCCCATTAAAGTTCATACAAGTCTGCCATAGCATTGTAAAAGTAAACGCCGCACTTGCATGCATATGATTCTCAGCAACTCCACTTTTTAATACATCGTGTAGTGGAGCGTCAACTAGATTGATATGTTGGTACAACCCATCTAGATCCAGTGGTTCAAATAAATTATTGGAGGCATAATAACTAGCCACAAACAAATCGAGAGGCAGTAATCGACTTAATAAGCTAAACATATGAACCTTGTCAAATTCTGAGTATGCCTGCCATACATCTGCAAAAGGCTCGTCCTTCTTTCCTATCTCATGCTTCCAATACTTAAATACCACTTCTCCGTCACGATGAGACAATAACACACGTGTAAATTGATTTACCAGAAGAAAATAATATTCATATAAATAAAATTCCACTTCTTGAACTGTTAAATCCTCTTTAGAAAAATAGTTTTGAAACAAATAAGGATGAAATTTTTCAAGTAGTAAGTTCACTTCATCCAAACTAGAAGGAGTACAACGTGACATAAGCGAAGGATATAATCTATTCAAAAATGCTTTTAAAAGGCTTGAGTTTTGTTTCGTTCTATGGTGAACGTGCCAAACTAACTCAACTAACTCATCGTTTCTATTAAAAAGCAAATCTTTAAAAGGAAAGAAGGCTATATGAAGAGTTATTTGCATCTTATTGAACATCTTCATTCAGTTCCTCATCTTCATCTAGATTCATTCCAAAGTCGTTTAAATCCATGGTTACTAATTCCATTGCTTCTATAAAACCGTCTTTTAGTTTACGTCGCATTTCTTCTTTAATTCTCTCGTAATTCTCATCAATTATGGCAGCTTCATTAACCTGTTTTAAATAAACGTCCAGATGACGTAGTACCCAGAGTTCATCTGGCTCTAGATTTGATGGTGCCATATACGCTTCCCTGCTTAGAATCTGGAGCAATGTTGCTGCTTCTTGTCTCCCATACCATACACTGTAGTTATCAGCCAGCTTTTTTACGAGAAATCTACGCTCGTTATACTGCTGATAAGTTTCTTGTTTATTTATTGTATCTTCTAATTTATTTTTTGTTTTTTTATAATTAGTTTCAGAAGTTCCATCTTGACCACTATTTTTAAAATATTTTATCGCTTTATTAACTACATCCTCTTCTTTCCACTCAACAAAAAGTTGCATTATAGATAGCTTTTCACGAAGTCTGGCAAACAATGCTTCATAGAAAAGAACAATTAGTTTGTCAACACGATTCTTCTGGGCAGGCGTATATGTGACTTCCTCATTCATCTGTTGTTTCTTTATAACAGAACTCAAAATGCCCCTCAACTGCCTAGCAGCATTTTTTTTATTTCTACTTCGGTCTAAAGAATTATTTCTTTCTTGAAGTGCCAATAACTCTTCATTAAATTTTATATCATTCCACTTATTGACTTCCACGATAAGATGAAGAAATAATTCCTCTGCAAACCGAGAACTCACGAGCAATGTCTGCATTCTGCCCCAAGGTCCATTTGTCATGGGATATTCATATAACGACTTATAATATACATACTCTCCATTACTTTCACTAGCTTGTGTTAAAAAATTTAAAATAAGTTGCGCATCTTTAAGACTCGAATCTAACTGTTTGGACCTTACATACTGATGATAATAAAGATTGGATAATAACTTTTCTTCCTTACCCTTAGTAATAAGTTGATTGATTTGAGTCAGTAGCCATCTATCGAGTTGTTCCGTCCAAGCAGTGAATCTATCTTCCTTTTTATAGGGATGAACAAGCCATTCCTTCTTATCAAGCAACAGATCTGTTAATACTAGAGAATTTTGAAAACTTATATAAAAGAAAAACTCATTGACTATTCTTCCATATCTGTTTAGTCTAGATTCTTTTGAATTAGAATCATGATTCAATTGAAGAATCTCTCTCAGTCCCTTTAATTGCTGGCTCCTACATTCTGTTTCATTAAAGCGTACATCACTTAACAAAGATTGAATCATTTCTCCTATAATCAATAAAGGGAACAAAAGACTATTCTCTTGTTTAGAAGAAATTTTACCATCTTGGATCTCTTTTAAAATAATATCTGTAACTTCTTTATCTGCAATTGCTTCGACTTTCGAATAATCTAGAAACGTGTTTTTGGAATCTTGCCCCCAAACTATAAATTTTTCCAGAATATCCCGTTGGACTGCTGCCATTTGGGTTGAGGAAAGTAATATTGTATCTACTAATGACTTAACGATGGTGAAGCGCTCTCGCTTTTCTCGTTCATCAAGCTCAATGTCCGCTCTCCAAAGATCAGAGTAACGTTCATTCATTTCATGAATGTGGTAATAAACGTTTACAATCCCTCTTGGTGTTCGATCAAAAATGCTGAAGCTTTTAACAATTGGATGTAATGCTGGAGAACTGTCCAATCTATAGCCAAATAAGTTCTTACTTATGAAAAGTTTATTTAATTGACTAATAAGCGTAAGATCCCCAAACGCAAAATGAGGAATAGTATTTTCGTTCCATTGCAACAATTGATGGCGCCTCGCTGGAGGAATAATTTTCTTAATATACTCATGAGCCAGCCTTTGTTTTCTCTCTTTTATTGATTCTCTTTCGTTTGCTCTAAAATTTGAATCTAAATTGCTAAGCGGAAGCTTTTCGTCTTGCAGTAAGGCCAGGGTGATTGATTCCAGCAAAATATCAAAATCACCAGACAAAATCGTCACCACATTTGGATGATTTGTATATTGAAGAATTGCCTCCATTAATTCTCTGCTACGGATCATTTTTAAATCGATATCATCAATAAATAAGAACAGAATTGGCTCTCTTTCTTTTTTTCCAACATTAATTCCTGATTCAGCTGATGAAGTATTCATAATAGTCCGTTGATTTGCAACCAGGGTGGACTTAAACTAAAAAGTAGACACTTCGTTA
>NZ_NMOK02000028.1:0-678 GCF_003399985.2 Paenibacillus sp. ATY16
GGTGTCCCATAAGTCATGAAAATGACGATGGGCACCCCTTTTTATCTAGGCTAAACAGCAGCCTGCGCATGAAATGTTCTTCCGATCGCCATTGCTCAGGGATTCCTTGAATTAATATTCAGAGGTAGGGAATCCCCTTACAAAAGCGAACGCTGACGCTTCTCCAGAATCATTTCATGCTCCGTCTGCCCTTTATCCTGTTCATGAAATGCTCAAACAAAAAGAAGCCGACCCTTGTTAAAATGGAGGTACCACCCAACCATTCTAAGTAAAGAGAGGCTTCTTTATGTACAAAGAATATACCATGGATCAACTGTCCTTGCCAATGGACTTGCAAGAAGATATCCCCGAAAATCATCTCGTACGCGTCATCAACGATGCGGTCAATCGCTTAGATATGAAGCTCTTCACCAAAGCTTATCCCGGAGGTGGCCGGGACAGCTATCACCCTAAAATGCTCATGAAAGTCGTTATCTATGCGTACACACAGCGCATCTACTCCTCTCGCCAAATCGCCAAAGCGGTACGTGAAAATATTATGTTTATGTGGCTGGCTGCTAGGCAGCGTCCAGATTTCCGTACCATTAACCGTTTCCGCTCTGAGCGTATGAAAGACGTTCTAGAGACTGTATTTACAGCTATTCTTCAGTTTCTCAAGGAAGAAAACTACATCAAGCT
>NZ_NMOK02000028.1:819-1147 GCF_003399985.2 Paenibacillus sp. ATY16
GAGAAACAGGAAGATCAGGCACTGAATAACTTGGACCTTCCTGAGCTCGGAGAGGCTTCCGCCATCACGAGCGAAAAGCTGGAGCAAGCTGTTCAACGGCTTGAAAGTAAGCTTCAAGAGAAGCCTAAAGACAAACCATTAAAGAAAGCTGTGCGCCTTGTTCGGAAAGATCTTCTTCCTCGCCTGCAAAAATATGAAGGGCAGCAAGAAACGCTTGGAAACCGCAACAGCTTTAGCAAAACCGACACGGATGCGACGTTTATGCGCATGAAGGAAGACCACATGCGCAATGGTCAGCTGAAGCCGGGATATAACGTGCAGATTGGAA
>NZ_NMOK02000029.1:0-281 GCF_003399985.2 Paenibacillus sp. ATY16
TCGCTATCCAGTTTTCAAAGAACAAGTTTAAATTATTGGTGGAGCCAAGGAGGATCGAACTCCTGACCTCCTGCTTGCAAGGCAGGCGCTCTCCCAGCTGAGCTATGGCCCCATAAAGGGAATGATAATATCTGAGATATGGTGGGCCTTAGTGGACTCGAACCACCGACCTCACCCTTATCAGGGGTGCGCTCTAACCAGCTGAGCTAAAGGCCCTCGATATTATTCAATTCTAATAGGTTGTTACACCCGCTTGGCGACGTCCTACTCTCCCAGGACCC
>NZ_NMOK02000003.1:0-46461 GCF_003399985.2 Paenibacillus sp. ATY16
AATAAGTGTCTACTTAATTGACAGAAGACCATATAAGCGAATTTTACTGTACGGAATCCACTGTAGACGAGGCAGCGATACGTTTTACCCACGCTACGCTGGATGAAATCCAGCGTAGCGTGGAATGACCATTCGGCATAGAACATTCTCCGTTCCACTGCAGTCCACTTGCCCCTCTCTGCAACGAACGCAACTCCCTTTCGGATTCGGCCGCAGGACGGCATCATCTTCCTTTATCTAGCAGGGCTCCTGCTTTAACGAAAGCGAATGTATGCGAATACATTAATTTATGATCTGCGCATAGGAAGGGGTTGTCCCCGTGAAAATTGCCGTTGCTGTCATACATGGGATCGGACAGAGCAGGGAGAATTTCCATGCCGAGTTGGCCAACAATCTGTGTGCCCAGATGGCTATTGTGAATCCGAGCGTAAAGCTGTATGTGGAAGGCATCTATTGGGGAGATATCGTGAACCGGCTGGAGGAAAGATTATGGAGCCGTATTCGGAGCAAGCCGCTGCGCTGGGCCAAATGGATGCGGTTAAGACCCTTCTTCGTTAACCAGCTGGGTGAAGCCATTGCCTATCAGGCTGTCCCCCGCGACAATGATCCTTCACCCGATGATTATATTTATGACGAGATTCACCGGCGTTTTGCCGTATGTCTGCAGCGCCTGTCCGATCTCGCGGGACAAGATGCTCCGCTCTGCATTATCTCTCACAGCCTAGGGTCTATCATATCGAGCAACTTTTTCCACGATTTGCAAAATAACAAACTGACGCCCAAAGTCTCGGAGGTTATCGGAGCAAGCGAGTCCAGGCTGGTGCATGGCGAGACTTTGACTCACTTCTATACGCTAGGCAGCCCGCTTGCCGTATGGGCTTTGCGCTTTAAGGACTTTGGCGTGCCGATTGCGGTTCCCGCCCCACCGCTTCAAGGACTTGGGATTGGCGAGTGGGTGAACTTCTACGACACCGATGATGTCATCGCTTATCCTATCAAGCCATTAAACGAACGCTATAAAAAAGTGGTCACCGCGGATATCGAGGTAGAGTGCCCGGGTCTGCTAAGCTGGACGCCTTTATCCCACCGCAAATACTTTCAGACGCAAGCCGTCATCGACCGGATTGTTCATTCTCTGAGCACACTGCAGGTGTATTACGAAGAAGAAGCCCTGCCATGAGAGGCAGGGCTTCTTTCCTTTGCATAACTAGAGCTTAAACTTGCCTACCGCCGCTTCCAAGCCTGCGCTGCGGCTCTTCAGCTGTTCGGTTGTGTCGGCAATCCGCTTTGCTGCTTCCAATTGATGCTTCGACATTTGCTCCAGGGTGGCCGAGCTGTCTGCGGTTGTGCGGGAAATCTGAGCGATCTGCTCAACCGAAGCCGCTACTTCCTCGGAGCCTGCCAGCACCTCTTCAGCCGCTGCCGAGATCTCCTGAATCTGGCTGTTTACATGAATAAACTGATCCATCGTCCGGTCAAACAACGCTTCTACCCGGCCCGACAGCTCCGTGCCCTTTACCATCTCGACACTGCCCGCCTGCATTCTCGCGCCGATGTGAACGGACTCCTGTCCAATCTGTTCGAGTAAAGATGTTACCTGAGATGCCGAGATAGCCGACGCTTCGGCCAGCTTGCGCACTTCTCCGGCTACAATGGCGAAGCCCGAACCATGCTCCCCTGCGCGGGCCGCTTCTATGGAAGCGTTCAGCGCAAGCAGCTTCGTCTGGTCCGAGATGCTTGTAATCGACTGAAGCACCGGTTCAATCTGCTGCATATAGATTTGCAGAAGCTCCACAGAATCTGCCGTTTGCTTGGCTACCGAGGCCATCAGCTCGACCTGCTGCCGCAACCCGTGAATGGATTCCCTTCCGTGCTCGGCCGATTCGAGCGCTTCATGCGATACGCTTGATACCTGCATGGAAGCCTCGGATACGCGCTGGATCGCCTGCGTAATATCCTCCATCGAGCTGGCGCTTTCTTCCGCTCCAATCCGTTGATGACGCGCGCCATCGGCCATCGTCGTTACGGAATGCTCGAGCTTTTCGTTCATCGCTACCATCTGAGCTGCTTCGGTGCCGAACTGCTCCGTGGAATGCACAATGCTTTGAGTAGTCAAAGCCATATCGCGGACGACATCCTCAAGCGTAACGCCAAGCCGCGCGATCATCTGCGTCATGGCCGAATAGACTTGTCCAATCTCGTCCTTCGATTTCACTTTCGTTACCTGAAGCTGCTGCCTTGCCTCCGCTAGATTGCCGTGAGCAATCGCTTCGGCTCCTTTTACGATAACTCCGAGCGGTCTAAGCGTACGTGCCAGGAAGAAGGCAATAAACAGGAACACGAGTAGAGTGAGCACTCCCATAATGATAAAAAGCGGCACGCTGTCCCCGATAACGTCCTTATAGATCGTTTTCGATACCGATACGTCGGTATCGATGCCAAGCACGCCGATCATCTTACCGCCCGCATCGCGCAAAGGAGCGTACGAGGAAATATAATCTCCGTATTCCTCATTGCGGATGATGCCGGATTTGGCCGTTTCCCCGTTATTCAGCTTCCCGATAGCGTCCGATGGAATATCCGTTACCTCGCCAATCGGCGAAGCGGAGTCCGAATCCTTCGGCTGCCCGTCGATTAGCAGAATCGGTTCACCCTTATCGTTAATCTGCACCGTATAGACGTACATCGCCCCGATACGTTCCCGGTACTCATTCATCTGCTCCCGGATCGACCAGTACAGATCATTCTCCTTCCGGTCCTTCAAAAAATCCGCATAAGCGCTTACATCAAACTGCCCGGCATAAGCCTCCGCCATATGAATATTGAAATTGCCGATCGCTTCCTCGCTTGCCTTTTTCGTATTCTGAACCTGAATGTAGATCAAGGCAGATGACAGAAGAACGAGAATCGCCAATATCATCACTGCTAACTTCAGTATCAACCGGCTCCGAAACATATACATGCTGTCTTTACCCCTTCGACTAGTTATTCCAATTACCATCCTACAAATTTCCCTATTTTTCCTTAGGTTTCGACATAACCCTGGCATTTTCCTCCATTAGGGAAAAACAAAAACACCTTCAACCGTAAAGGTTAAAGGTGTTCTCGCCAGTGCTATACTAAGCGCCGCAGCATTTCTTGTATTTTTTCCCGCTTCCGCATGGACATGGCTCGTTCCGGCCAACCTTGGCCGATCCGGCACGCTGCTGCATCGGCACGACGTTGTTGACAGGAGCCACTCCCGCGCCGGACGAATCCAGTTCGTTAGGCTTGAAGCCGCCATTCGACCACATCCGGGTATTGTTGTATACGTTGATAACCAGATGGACAACCATCTCCAGCTGCTCTCTTGACGGAATCTCGATTCCCCGGGCTTCGAAGCCCATCATGATCTCTTCAAGCGGCTTTGCCATGGAGCAGTCGAATTGAATTTCTGAGATAAGATCCTCGACAACGTCTGTTTCCGGGCACAAATATTGGAGAACATACTTCTCGAGTCCGGCCAGTTGAGGCGTTACCTCATAGTAGCCATAGTCCGCATAGCGGAGAAACTCTTGTTTGTCCGGGATATAGTAAGGCTTGCCGGCAACGCTTGCCAGCAGTTCTTCCAGCTCCTCCTGATTGTCCTCATCATAATAGTCCGCAAGCAGTCTGTTATCCGCCACATGCCAGCTCTGCTCCCGTCGGGTAAGCAATTGGCTGATGCGTTCAAACTCTGCCTCATTCAGCTGATCCTCGTTCTGCGCATTGTAGATCTCGATCAATTGATCAAACGAGCAAACGCCATATAAATTTGTGGCCGCAAGAATATAGTCGAATACCTGCTGGCAGCGCTCGCGCTCCTTCAGCAAGGCCGGATTCACAACCTTCGCGTATGTCTCCTTCACTTCTTCGGGCAGTACGTAATACAGCTTGTCCTCCTCGTAGAACGAATAGACAAGTCCTGCGTTCATCAGAAAAATATAAGCTCCGGGAACCACAGTATCATCTTGCAGCGATGGAACAACCAGAAGCTTCTGCAGCAGCTCCCACTCCTGGGAAGTAGCCATGAGGAGCGCCATGCTCAATTCTTCCGAAGTCATGATCGATGCTTGAACCGCATCCGCAAGCTCTTGCTTCTTCAGCTTGGAGCGTCCTTTAATCTCATAATTGCCGGCCAACAGATTCAGCTTGTCCTTTGTCAGAAGCTGCAAAATCTCCGCAAGCCTGGTCTTAACCTCGCCTTTAATCGCATACTGGATGTTCATCTGCTGCAATTCTTTTATTAATTCATCCAAAACGTTACACCATTCCTTTAATTGTATGATTTCAGAAAACAATCCAAAAATTTCGCTGCCTCTACCATACACGGACAGCGGGATAATATCAAATGAGGCTATAAAAAGGGGATGCCCAAAGGCATCCCACTCGCATACGCAGGGTCGTTATTCCTGCACGAACTCAATCCAGTCAATCTGCAGGCCCGGCTTCACGAAATCCAGCTTAAGCTCATATAAACCTGCCGGAAGCTCCACCTTCACCAGCTTCTGGCGGATCCAGGCGCTTTCCGTGCCGTTCGTCTGAACGGTGGTCATCAGCTTGCCGTTGATCAGCACGTTGCATGCGCTTTGCGCCCATGCGAACTCGGTCGACATCAAATGTACCGTAATCCGGTATACGCCGCTTTGCTCGACCTTCATCACAGCCGGCTCTCCCGCCGTAAACACCACCTGGGCACGGTCGGTCAGCGACTGCGCTTGCGGCGCGGACAGCTCCGCGTCCGGCTCAAACCGCTCTGCCTTCTCTTCGGTCACCAGCTCTCTCCCGAATACCGGCGCTTTCATAATAAAATCGCAAATGTTCATGGCGCTGCGCTGCAGCTCGCCGCGGGTTAACGTTCCGTTCTCCAGCGATTCCAGCGTATTGTCTCCCCATACATTGGATTCCGCGCCGTAGTTGGACACCACCATGTACAGATCGTTCTGGGAACGAACCATCCAGTTCGTGAACTTTCGGTCAGCCTGGCCGCCCTCTGTGACATCATTCATAACCGCCCACCAGTCGGTCATAACGATCCCTTTAAAGCCCCATTCGCCGCGAAGAATCGTTGTGTTCAAATCATAGTTCGATGCCGCCCAATGGCCGTTAATCGGATTGTAGGAGGTCATGATCGAATTGGCTCCGCCCTCTTTAACCGCAATCTCGAACCCTTTCAGATAAATCTCGCGAAGCGCGCGCTCCGATACAACCGCGTTCACGCGATGACGGTATTGCTCCTGATTGTTGCAGGCAAAATGCTTCAGCGTCGCATTCGAGCCGCCCTTCATAATACCGCGCGTGCATGCTGCCGCAAAAGCCCCGGATACCAGCGGGTCCTCCGAGAAATATTCGAAGTTGCGCCCGTTGAGCGGGCTGCGGCG
The DNA here is from genome assembly GCF_003399985.2 of Paenibacillus sp. ATY16. Classification (NCBI taxonomy): domain Bacteria; kingdom Bacillati; phylum Bacillota; class Bacilli; order Caryophanales; family Paenibacillaceae; genus Paenibacillus; species Paenibacillus sp. ATY16. The sequence goes on from NZ_NMOK02000003.1 coordinate 5,400, forward strand.
GATATTAAGGCCAGGTCCAAGGAGGGCATCAATATCGTTGCTGAGCAGCTCCCGCCCTTCCAGCACATACAGCTCCTCCACAAGCTCCGTATTCCATGTCGCTGCAAGCAGGGTACCGATGGCTACCTGCGTAGCTTTATGGCCGCTGTCCATACGGATACCCGATGGACCGTCCGCCGTACAGGCAACCGGAATGCCGAAGCCAAGCAGATTTTCGCTCACCCCGCCAAAAGCCGACGCCGTACCCGACGTCACCTTCGGGCTGGACATGCCTTCACCTCGGACAATGGCAGCCAGATCTTCATCGTTCAGCTGTGCGATGAAGGACTCCATGCTTGCTTTACCGCTCGCTACATCCTGCAGCTTGTAGCCTTGATCGCCCGTCTGCGCGAGGCTGGCCGGCAAGTTGTTCTCGATTCGCTCCGCAAGCGAAATCTTGCGAACCGGCACTTCCGCGGAAGTCAGCTCATACGTGCCGTCTTCCTTGCGAGCCCCTGGCTTCAATCGCGAGAAGCTGACCGTTGGAGCCATTGCCTCCGCAAGCTGCTCCACTACTCGAAGGGCTTCTACGGTATAGCCTTCTTGCCCGTCTACGGCTGCCGCCGAGACATTCCGGACGCTATTTCCTGCATAAATGCGGTACGTCCCCGCTTCCAGCACGTATGCGGAAGGATGGCCTGTCACGCCTGCATCATCATAAGAGGCCATCGCATCAACCGGGAAGCTTAACGTAAGCCGCTGCGATTCGCCAGGTTGAAGCTCCTTGGTCTTGGCGAATGCCGCCAGTGCTTTTGCAGGCTTGCCCAGCTGGCCTTGCGGCGCTTCATAGTAGGCCTGCACCGTTTCTTTACCCGAGTAGACCGAACCGGTATTGGTCACCGTAACGCCAAGCTCGATATATTCCTTACCGTCTTTGACCGCAAGCTTTGCCTGCTCCGTCACGCTGGCGAAGGTTGCGTAAGACAAGCCATAACCAAATTCGAACTGAACCTTCTCCGGCGCAAACGTCTCGAAGTAGCGGTAGCCTACATAAATATCTTCCTCGTACAAGTTGTTGAGCTCATTGCCATAGTTGCGGGTCGACGGATAATCGTCAATCGAATAAGCAATCGTATCCGTTAATTTGCCGCTTGGCGTTACGTCTCCAACCAACACGTCGGCAATCGCGTTGCCGCCCTCCATACCGCCTTGCCATGCGTAGATAACGGATGGAATCGATTTCATTTCCTCTCTGTTTAACCAGCTCATATCGATAATATTGGATACGTTCAGCACAACGGCCGTTTGCTCGAACTGCGCCGTAACGGCTTGCAGCATAGCGATCTCTTCATCCGTCAGCAGATAGCTGCCCGGCTTTGCCGCATTGTCCTGATCCTCGCCTGCCGTGCGTCCAATAACAACAATCGCCTTGTCCGATTGGGTTCTAGCCTGCGATACAAGCTCTGCCGATAGCGGCATTTCCTTCTGATGCCAAGGCTCCGCCGCCCAGCCGCCTCCGCCGTTATCGAAAGGATTTTGCTCAATCCATTTCTCGTAAACGGCTGCCAGCTCTTCGTTAACCTTAACGTTCTTCTTGCTCCGCATGCCGTCCAGCAGATTTGTCGTATGGGTTACGTTTACGCTGCCGCCCGACCCTGTCCCGCTGCGGTAGTAATTCACTTGCGTCCGGCCAAAGATTGCAACGCTTTCCCCGCTTCGAACCGGGAGCACTTGTCCGTCGTTCTTAAGCAAAACGGCTCCTTCCGCCGCAACCTTCCTGCTGAACGCCGCAAAACCTTCTAATGGAATGCCATGTGTATTCATAACGTTATCTCCTAATAAGTTTCTACATGCACTAACTATTATCATAACAAATTCTATATCGCGAAAACATAATAAACATTCAACTTTTTTCCTATATTAATTGTACAAATGAAATTTAAACATTAATTCCCAAATATCGTTAACGGTCCAATAACAATTGGGATATATACTGGAGCCATGCAGCAGAATATAAACTACCTTATTCCAAGAAAGGAATTCAGCCTATGGGAATTCATACGTACTTTCAGTCGTTAACCGACCTCGAGAGGATTATTCGCTGCCCGGGGAAATTTAAATTTCAGGCGCATAGCGTAGCCGAGCATTCCTGGAAGGTCGTTCAATACGCGAAGACTTTGGCGGATATTGAAGAAATGAATGGAGTCGCCGTGGATTGGAAGAAGCTCTATGAAATTACGAGCAGCCATGACTATGGCGAAATTTTCATCGGTGACATCAAGACCCCCGTTAAGCATTACTCCATGGAGCTGCGCTCGATGCTGCTGCAGGTTGAAGAAGGCATGGTCGCGCATTTTATCGACGATCATATTCCGGAGGAGTTCAAACCAACTTTCCGCAGACAGCTGCGCGAAGGGAAGGACCAGTCCGTGGAGGGCCAGATCCTCGAAGTAGCGGATAAGTTGGATCAGATCTACGAAGCTTTTATCGAGCTGCAGCTGGGCAACACGGAAAAAGAATTTATCGTCATGTACCGGTCAGCCCTGATTAAAATCAAAGAAATCAAGCTCCATTGCGTTGATTACTTCCTCACGCATATTCTCCCCGACCTTGTCGCGCAAGGCGTGAAATCCCCGATTGATATCGAACGGATTACGAAAGAGGCTTTAGCCGAGTAATCTCCTGCCTACCCAATCGCACTAAAGCCAGCCTCTTGCGGCTGGCTTTTTATATTTAATGAGCATGGAGCGGCAAGAACTCGGCTGGCCCGGCCGCAGTCGATATAGTATCATAAAGGCAACGTTGGACAACCGAAAGGAGAAGCTTTATGTGCCGAAATATTAAGACGCTGTATAATTTCGATCCGCCGGCATCCGATGAGGAAATTCAGGCGGCAGCGCTCCAGTTCGTCCGCAAATTGTCTGGATTCAACACGCCGTCCAAGGCGAATGAGGAAGCGTTCCATCTAGCGATCGAGGAGGTCGCGGAGGCGGCGCGCAAGCTGCTCGGCTCGCTGGTCACGAATGCCGAGCCGCGCAACCGCGAGGTCGAGATCGAACGCGCGCGGATTCGAAACGCGAAGCGCTTTGGCAACGGTTCCGAGTAGTTGAGACTGAAGGGACAGCCGCAGCCATGTTCCGGCGAAGCTTAGGCTGCCTCTTCTGCAGAAGCCCTGTCCACCGTAACATCGAACCTTTGTCTACTTCACGATACCCCAGATGTGGCAGACAAACGAGATAGCTTCAACGAGGAAGCCGGAAGAAAACAACCCCACTTCCCGTCAATCAAAAAGAAGACATCTTCCCTCTTTCTGGGGCGGATGTCTTCTTGTCTTATAGTACGCCAATCGCAATCAGCACCCAGCCAATTATAAAGGACAAGCCGCCAAGCGGCGTGACCGGGCCAAGCGGGCGCACTCTTTTCATACTTAATACATACAAACTGCCGGAGAAAAGGACGATTCCCGCCGCCAGGAACCAGCCTCCCGTTACGATAATGCCTGCATCCGGATAACGGTCCGCCAAGAGGCCAACGCCGATTAATCCCAATGCGTGGATAATGTGGTACTGCACACCCGTCTCATACACCTTGAGCTTATCAGGTTCGATCTTGCTCTTCAGCGCATGTGCGCCAAACGCACCGATCGCAACCGCTACAGCCATCAGAATACTGCCAAGCACAACAAACGTCTGCATCCTAATCCCTCATCTCAATTATCTACTATAATGCTTACGAAGTACGAATAATCACATATAGATCAAACAGGACTGTAAGTGTGATTATTCATTTTAGCATACCATGATCCACAATAATTTCCGATTGCTTTATAGCTGCCGTGGTAGTAGTGTAGGTGGTTGGAATAGCACCAGGAGGCACTTACATCATGAAATTCATTCAATCCACCACCGCAGAGTGGAACGGCTGGTCCCGCAACATTCGCCTATTCTTCCTTGCGAACATGTTATATCAATTCGGAACGGGGCTTTTCTCGGTATTATACAACTTATATATCCATGAGCTTGGCTATCCAGATGCCATGAGCGGAACCGTAGTCAGCATGCAGTCTCTTGCGACGGCTTTATGTTTTATCCCGATTGGCTTATTTGGTGATCGCGGCAGCCGCAAGAGATTACTCGTCATTGGCGCCTTATGCAGCGGAGTCGTACTCGTTGGACGCTCTTTTTTCGAATCAGAGAGCAGCCTCCTGATCACCGCAGTCCTAACTGGCTTATTTGCTACCATCTTTCAAGTACTTGCGATTCCCTTCCTTGCCGCCAATGTGGCTAAGACACACAGGCTGCGCATATTCAGCATCTACTCTGCCTTTGTCCTTGCTGCCCAAGTGGCTGGAAGCCTTGGAGGAGGTGTTATCTCTGATGTATTGCAAGCAGCAGGATTAAGTGAAAGGCTTTCGTTCAAGCTTGTTTTGTTTGCGGGCAGTATAGCAACAATAGTTGCCTTCCTGCCCTTGCAGGCTTTGAAGGAAACGAAGCAGCCTGAGAAACCTGCCGCAGCGGCGATCAACCAATCTACTCCGACAAAAGGGGAATTTAGCTTTATCGCAGCGTTTGCGGCTGTGGAACTGCTAATCGGAATTGGTTCCGGACTTGTCATTCCTTACTTAAATTTGTATTTTACGAATCGGTTCTCAATTTCGCTAAGCGGGATGAGCTTCCTGCTGGCGCTTGGACAAGTCATGACCATCTTCTCCATGCTGATTGGTCCAAAGCTGGTTAACCGGGTCGGACAGGTGAAAGCAATCGTGATTTTCCAGACCTTATCACTTCCGTTCCTGCTGATTACCGGCTTCACCAATATGCTTATTGTAGCTTCAATCAGCTTCTTATTCCGGCAGGCCCTAATGAACGCGGCTAATCCGCTCCTATCCGCTACGCTTATGGACCGGGTCTCCGCCAAGAAACAAAGCTTAGCCAATTCCTGTATGCAGACCGCCTTCATGATGGGATGGGCCACGATGGGTCCTCTCCACTCCCATCTCATTACGGCTAATGGCTACTACTGGGGATATGCCATTACGTTTAGCATCACTGGGTTTTTGTATGTAACGGCTTCAATGCTGTTCTTCCTATTGTTTCGGGAGAAAAAGAAGGTTCTAGTATAAGAAGGCGAAAATATCACTTTAAAAAAGAAGCCTTCCCCCCGCGGTAATGGGAGGAAGGCTTCTTTGTTGCGATGTCTGAACTTACAATAATTTAAACAATCCGTAAATAATAACTGCTGCTTGAGCGCGCGTTGCGTTGCTGGCAGGGGCAAACTTCCCATCCTCCATGCCGTTCACGATTCCTGCTTGCTGCAATGCTTTAATTGCTTGTGCTGCATAGTCCGAAATGCTTGAATCATCGGCAAACTTGAGTTCATTAACCGTATTTGGAAGTTTTACATTTGCCTTCGCTGCGGCACGATACAGCATAGCGGCCATTTCCTGTCTGCTGATTGCATCGTTGATGCCGTAAGATCCATCCGCTTTCCCGTTAACGATACCGAGCTGTTGGGCCGAAGCAATTGCTTGATAATACCAGGCGCCTTCCTTCACATCTGTAAAGGTGCTGGTTGCCTTGTCGCTGTTCGGATCAATTGCATTCATCAGCATTTGGATGAACTCTGCTCTGGTCACCTGATTGTTTGGCGCGAAAGTTCCAGTTTTAACTCCGGCAACAATACCCCGCGCTTCGAGAGCTTGGATGCTTTCCACCGCCCAAGGTACATCGTTCACGTCTTTGAATGTAGATCCATTGACCTTAGCGACGTATTTGCTGAAGTGCTTCGGAGTAAATTGGATTTTGCCCGTCGCCATGTTGTACTTCCCGTTTTTGACGATTTCCAGCTTGCCGTTATCATCGATGTAATAGATGACGACATTGTTTGGATTTTCACCCGGCTTCAAGGTGTAATCCATGCTGACTTTAACGTCATTACCGGTAAATTTCGTAATTTTCGTGCCGTTGACGCTTAAGTTGAAATTATAGACGGTATTTCCGCCTACTTGGCTCCTTGCCGCGTCGGGCAGCGAAGCCGGGTCTACGACAGATACGGACAATTGGACGTTACCAGTTCCGCTCGCACCGCTGTGCTTCAGCAAATTCGGATCGATTGAAACAGTGGCCAAACCGGTGTCGATAGCGATCGATTGGATCTGATCCGACAGCGCTAGAACTTGATCTGTCGGCAAGTTTACTTGAACTTCTTTAACGCCGGCAGCGTGTTGCACTTGAATCGTCACGGATTTGTCTGTTGATTGACTGACTCCTTGATGGAGATCACTCGCACTGATGGTTACGGAAGCTGTACCGTTGCTGTCCGGTTGAGCCTTTGCAGTGATATGATTTTTATCGACTGTGATGCTAGATCCCTGCGATGGCGTACCGCCGCTAGGTGGTGAAGTGATCGACCCTGCTGCAGCAAATTGCAACGTGCCAATCTTGAATAGATCCTGATAAGCCGTTCCGGTAGCGTCGTTCCAAGCGAACGCGCCAATGCGCGCACCGGCCTTCGCGTCATTTACCTGAACGTCAAAGCCGATCTGAGTGCCAATCTCAGGCGTAATCTGGATAAACGGAATCTTCATCTCGACGGTGTAGGAGTTCGTCGTCTCGTCATACGTCGTCGCGGAGGTCATCTTCGTTGCAATGCCCTGATTATCCGTCATGGCTGCGTCTACCGACGCAAAGCCGTCATACCGAACGCGGTAATGCCCGGAAGCGTTCGAGTACATTGCGCTGGACCCGTTCGTCAGGTCAACAACTACTTCGACTGAATCCTGCTCCCAAGGGTTTGCGTTCCCCTTGTCCAACGGTTCAGTCGGATCTTTGGTCACCTGCGCGATTACGTACAGGTTCGCGTTGTCCCACAACACGCGAGCGGTAGCGACCGGCATGTGCGTATCCGCCTTCGTGTTGCCTGCCTGCGTTACATTGATATCGATAGGCGTTGCCGTATTCCAAATGCCGTCCATATTGCCATCGATAGTCGGCGTTCCCTTTGCCGCTGTAGTGGTTTTGCCCCCAGCAGGCTTTGTCGGAGCGTGGTAATTCGCAAGGTATCCGGCCGGGTCAATCACGGCATTAAACGCCTCTTTCGGGTACAGGTTGCCGTCGAACAGCAACGGGCTGCCGGAAGCCAACCAGCTGTTAGTGTCTGTCAGTCCCCAGAGTGTGATACGCTGCACTGTGTCCTTGAAGGCAGGATCGGTATAAACTTGCATCAACCGCGCGTACTGTGCGGCTTGGGCTGTTTTCTGATCGGCAGTCTGCGTTCCGTCCGTGCCAGCGGAGATGTCCAGCTCGCTGATTGAGACTTTGACGCCAATATCCTTGAACATTTGGATCGACTTGCGGGTATTATTAGGGTTGGTGCCGAGGCCGTTATGTTCTTGCATGCCGACACCCTGAATGAGCTGCTTTCCTGGGTGATCTGCAGCCCAGCGGCTATTGATGTCTTTCACCATGTCGCGAACTGCCGCGGCCTTATTCTGGTCGTCCATGCTATAGTCGTTGTAGTACAACAGGACGTTGTAATCCGGCTCCGCTGCACGAGCGTACTTGAACGCCTGTTCGACATAGTTCGCGTCCGTCGCTTTCAGCCACGGGGTGGATTTCAGGTAGCTGTGCCAGTCTGTCGGACTAAGAGAGCTGTCACGGACGCTCCCCCCCATCGCTTCGTTGACGACGTCCCACGAGATGATGTTCTGCGTGCTCGCGTTGAACTTGCCGTCAAAATGCTTGAGAACCGTGTTAATATACGCGTTCATGTTCGCATACGCCCCATCCGCGGTCAGACCTGGGTTGGACGGAGTCGAGTCAGAGTCGGAGATCTTAGCGTTGTTCAGCCACGGAATCGACTGCCCTTCCCAGACGAGCGTATGCCCATGTACTTTCAGGCCATTGTCGATCGCGCTCTGAAGCTCCGTGTCCGCTTCGGTAAAGTTCAGATCCGCAACATCATGCGTAGAGGCGCTGGTACCGATCAGCGAAGCTGGCTTCATCGCATTTTCAGGCGTCACAACGCCGAACTGGGCTTTCAGGACGGGCATGATTGGGTCATGCATGTAATAGGGGCCGATGATGTTGCCCATCAAATAATCCGGGTACGTATTCTTAATGCTTTGCAAGGAGAGTACATCTGGGTTAATCGTTGGTGTTGTTACTGCACTCATACTATTAACAATAGTTAATGTAGCATCCGCACTTTTTGTAAATCCGTCAGCCGCTTTGTCGTCAAAGTCAGCCTTGTAAACGACATTATCGCTTGCGTCTTTAACAATAAAGTTGTCGATGTAGTAAGTTATATTCTTTGCATCCGTAGCTCCGCTATCACCGGTTTTAACAAACTGAATATAGGACCCGCTTGTGGCGGCCGTATAAGTATACGTCGCTGAATAGGAATTCCAAGCTGGGCTTGCCGCGCTTAAAGCTCCTGAGTTTTTAATCCAGTTGTAGCCGCTAGTTTGTAGAAGAATGCCTGCCACATCTTGGTCAGGTGTGTACAAGTCATATGAGAAGGTGTAGGTTTTGCCATCCTCTAGGTTCAAGCCGCTTGCCCCTGTGGCTATTTGCGCGCCATCCCACTGGTGCCCGCCTGTGGTTTGAACCTTTAAGAAATAATCGGTTACTACCGTAGTTAATGTAGCATCGCCACTTTTTATAAATCCGCCAGCCGTTTGGTCGTCAAAGTCAGCCTTGTAAACGACATTATCGCTTGCGTCTTTAACAACAAAGTTGTCGATGTAGTAAGTTATATTCTTTGCATCCGTAACTCCGCTATCACCGATTTTAACAAACTGAATCTGTGCACCGCTTGCGGCTAAGTAAGTATAATTCGCAGTGTATGAAGTCCAACCGGGGCTTGCCGCACTTAAAGCTCCCGTATTTTTAATCCAGTTGTAGTTTCCGTTGGTCTGCAGAACAATGCCCGCCACATCTTGGTCAGGGGTGTATAAGTCGTATGAGAAGGTGTAGGTTGTGCCGGCAACGAGGTTTAAGCCGCTTGCCCCTGTGTCTATTTGCGCGCCATCCCACTGGTGCCCGCCTGTGGTTTGAACTTTTAAAGCATAATTTCCATTCGTACTGCCGGAACTTTCCGCCGCACTCGCCTTCTGGTTGATCCCAAACTGCGGCAACAACAAGGCAACCACAAACACTATCATCAAAATCTGCTTTAACCGTTTATTCATCGCGTTACTTCCCCTCCAAAACGATTATAAAGCCTCCCGGCATTCGCCGAGCCTTGCGAAACTAAGGTTTTCTTTTACAACCAAACCTGTAACGTGTTAGTGTCCTGCTACCAAAGAACCGTACTGCCGGAACTGTCAGCCGCTGCCACTGTCAACGCGGCGAAGGGCATCGACGCGAACGACCAGCAATAGGCTGCAAAGCAGCGCCAAAGTCCTTTTGGACATGTTGTATGCCCCTTAAATAAGGGTCATCTCACGATAAAGCGCTTACACTTACATGATAAAAAAGGAGGCCTCCTTTCAAATCTTTACATAGTATCACGAACATGTCCTCCTTTCGTGATAGGTCAATTAAATGATAATACACATGAAAGCGCTTTACAGTATACAAATTAAAGAAGAAACTACTATATTTTATAGCTCATCTTCCGGTGTGACCAAGCTCGGTTGTGGAGTTTAGCAGGTGGAAGTCCATATAAAAAGAAGGAAGAGAGCTTTCTCCTCCTCCTTCTTTATCGATTCGATTTAGGTATTAGATCTATTTCTTCTTCCAGCTTTCGATCAGCGCTTCCGCGTCGGTACTTAATACGGCTTTGGCCTGATCCGTAACGTTTTTCTTATTCGCCTTATCCAGCTGCTTGATGAAGTCCTGCATCTGCTTGATCGCCTGATCGCGATGTCCTTTGTCCAGATGATGCTGCGCCTGCTTCAGGCTCGCCGAAAGCTGGGCAGCCAACGACTTGCCGACCTCGCCCGAGGCCATGTACCGGTCAACCAGCTTGCTCATGCTACCGGTACTTGTCTTCACCTGAATGTGAATCGTCTTCTGCAGCTTGTTTCCTGCCGCATCCTCTACGGCTATAACAACGGTTTGCGCTCCCAAATGACCGGCGAGCTCAATGCTAAGCTTACTTCCGTCATACGTTTTACCGTCAAAAGCAAGGCTGGCCGACCGGATCGCCGTCTTGCCGTCTCCGGCCTGGAAGCTTAAGTATCCATCATCCTCAAGCACGGCGCCATCCGCAAGCTTCGATCCGTTAGCCGTCAAAGTATAGACGGGCACTGCCGGGATTTCCACTCTAATACCAGCCGACACGTTTCCGGTCTTATCTGCGGCACTGATTACCAGTGTATAGCTTTGGTCCGCTTCGATTCCGCTCAGCACAGCCGACTGAACGCCTCGCTTCACCTCGGTAACTTCACCAACTTGCTGGCCACTCTGAAGCAGCTTAAGCCGCACGACATCTCCGTCCAGCGCATAAGGTCCGTCCCAATGCACGGTCAGCTTGCTATTATCACGCGTGAACTGGACATTCTCGACCTCTCCCGGCGGAACCCCGTCATCGACCGGGTCTGTCGGCACGGTTGGCGCGGTAAAGACGGATACATCGCCAAAGGTGAACTTATCGAAGTTGTACAGCCAGTCATTCCCCTTGAACAACAGGTAGACTAGATGCTTGCCCGTAACCGGAGCCGTTGCCGTAATCGAACCGTCAAAGACCTGGAACGTCTGCCATCCGCCCGTGCCGCTTACCTTAGCCGTTGCAATGACGGGTCCGTTAATGCCGTCAATTCTAGCCTCAATCGTTCCGCCGCTTGTTGCGCTTGCCGCCTGAACATGGAACTGTGTTGGACCAGCATCGCCAAAATCAACGTAATTGTACATCGCATACGGGTTATTCGGGCCGTATACGCCAGCCAGATAAGTCTGGTTGCCGCCGTTCTCCGTGCCCACATTTACGCTGTTCGTGAAATTCTCAGCCTCCAGCTTGCCGTAGGCATCCCTTGCCTTGCCTTTGATCTGCGAGAAGGTGAACCAGTCGAGATTGCAAGGATAGTCGCTCCCATCCGCCCCATGGAAAATGAGATACACATCATGAACGCCAACAGCCAGCGAATCATCCATGATGGAGGTTACGTCCAACCAATTATTCCAGCTGCCCATGGCGGGAACCTCGATCACGCCGGCCGTCGGACCGTCAAGGCTGTCCAGCTTCACTTCAATGGACCCGCCTTTATTGCCGCTCGCGAGATGCAGCGTAACGCCGGCAGCTCCTGAGCCAAAATCAATATCCTTATAAGACGCATACGCATTATCGTGAATGCCGTCCGCAAATTGTCCGGAGGAATTCACGCTGAGTCCATCGCTGCCCGCAAAGTTCTCTGCTTGCAGCTTCGCGTAAGCATCCGTCCGAGTTGGATCGGTCTTCGTAAATTTGAACCAGTTCAGGTTAAACAGATACGAGTCATTCGTCTTTTTGAATACCAGATACACATCGTGTTTGCCGGTTACGTTGCTCGTATTCCCCTGGTCATCTTTCAGCAGCGTAACGGCGTCAATAAAGTTATTCCAGCCACCGGTGCCCTCGACGTTCAAGGTCCCTACCTTCGGACCGTCCAAAGCATCCAGCCTAACCTCGATCTGACCGCCTCCCGTGCCGCTTGATGCCCGCGCAATGAAACCGCTTGCACCTTGTCCCGAGCCAAAATCCACGTTTTTATAAGCCGCATAGTAGCCGTCCTGAATACCGCCTAGTTGCTGCGAGCCTTCAATGCTGCCCTCCATGCCCGGGCCGTTTACGATATTAAAGCTTTCCGCTTCGATCTTGTTATACGGATTTTTAACGGCATACTCCAGGTGTTCCGCATCCTGCGGCTCCAGAGAGGTCAGCGCTTGCACGGCCGCCGCCGAGCTCCACGACTCAAAGGTACCGGACAGCTGCTGGCCAGCCCAGTTGCTGTCGACCAGATTGGCCGCATTGCGGTTGCTCCATGCCATATCCGTATTAAACGCCAGCCACTCGTTATAGCTCTCCGCGAAGGTTTTGTACTTGCTCTCGCTGCTGGCATTAACAACCTTCTGCAGATAGCCGAGGTTGCGCATGAGAATGGTTTTGCCGCCCTTCAGATCCCCGTTAGGTCCTTCGTAACGCAGCAGACCGTTGGCATCGACCAGTCTCTCCTTTGTAAAGGTTGCCCCCTTGAGCGCATCGTCCAAATAAACCTTGTCTCCCGTAATCTGATAGAGACCTACGGCTGCGCCGATAAACGTGCCCTGATTATAGTGGGTCGCATCCGGTATCGGGCCGTTTTGCGTTTCAATCCGGTCGAATACTTTGCCGTTGCCGTCCGTTAGCATCGTTTTGCCCCAACGGTAGATCTTTGAAGCGGCATCCAGATAGTGAGCATTGCCAGTCGCGTTATACAGGAATACCGCGGCTTCCGCGGCGGGGAAGTTAATGCAGGCGTTTTTCGTCGTGCGGTCATCGCTCTTCCACCAAATGCCGCCGCCCGCAAACCCGTCATCCCACTGCGTATCGTACACATAGTTAAAATAATATTCCGCTCTCTCGAGATACTTCACGTCATTCGTAATCTGATAGGCTCGTGTGCTTGCCATCGCCCACCACATAATGTCGTCGTTAAACGTGTTATTGGTCCAATCCTGGCCATACTTCGCTATCGCCCCGTCGAACACGTCGTCAATCTGGGTGCGCAGCTTCGCCTTCAGCTCCGGATCCGTTGCCTCCTGATAAGCATCCATCACCAGCTCCCACAGCTCGGCCTCCACCCAAAAGTCCTGATACCCGTCATGCTTGGAGGTTTTCCAGAAGTACTTCGCACTCGCATCCCAGAACGCGTTATTGTAGGCTTCAATCGCGGTCTTCGCATCCGCTGCCTCAAAAGCATGGGCACGGGGTGTTCCGTTTGGAATCAAGGGACTAACAGAGAGTGCAAGAGCAATAGGCAATACGATAAGCTTTGACCTTCTTCTTGTCTTACCGGTCACAAACATCCCTCCTGAAAAAATATGAATTGGCAAAAGAAAAGCCGATTCGCATGCGGGTATACGATCGGCTTCAGTCACCTAATAATATAAAGTCAGGTTAGTATTATGTCAATATATCATATTTAATTAAATCCTTTAGACTACTTACTAATAATATAACATGATATAACATTTATGCAAGAAGAACTACTTACCACCGAATTTGTCGAATCAAGGAGAGTATCTTTTTCAGCTCGTCTTCGGCTGCCGGCCATCCCTTCATCTCATTTTGCAGACGCTCCAGATTGAGAAATCCCTTCGCCACTCCGTTCAGCCTCGCAGCCAAGGTTGATCTCTCCAGCTCCTCCTCTGATAAGTACAGCGACATCAGCTTCTCCACTGCATCCGGGAACCTCTTTAAATAATATTTCTGATGTCTGGATTCTGCCGGATAAAAAGCGTTAAAAGGCGACAGCTCCGTACTCAAAATGCCCTTCGTTTCCTCCATACGGCTCTTTATCCGCCGGAAAGCCTCCGCCTGTTCATCATCCCGATAGAGCAGCAGGGACTGATATTGCCTGTCCTTATAACCGTTGATGTTATATGGATTATGGTTGTTCCAGAAAAGCTCCAGCAACTCGTCATAGGAAACAAGGGCAGCGTCGAACTGCAGCTCAACCGTCTCGGTATGATCGCCCATGCTGCGGTAAGAAGGCTCTGCCGTTGTCCCTCCGGCAAAACCCACGCGTGTCCTGATCACGCCGGGAACCGCGCCGAACAAAGCTTCCGGGCTCCAGTAGCAGCCCATGCCAAGCGTTATCGTTTTCTCAGCCCTATTCTCGTTCATCTTGTCCCCTCCATTGCCCAAGGAATTGTATCGATACATTATAATTTCCGTAAACGGTTTATCTCAAGCAGGAACGGCAACGCTATTGAAGAAAAAAGTAGGAAGTCCAAAATCGGGAGGGTTATCATGGGAAGAGTCGTTCATTTTGAAGTTCATGTCGATGACATGGAGCGCGCAAAAAAGTTTTACGGCGAGGTATTCGGCTGGACGTTCGAGGATTGGAGCGAATACGCAGGAGTGCCCTATTTCGGAGCTACTACGGGCGATGCCAATGCGATGGGCATTAACGGCGCGCTGATGAAGCGCATGGGTCCTCCCCCGCAGCCGGGGCAACCGGTAAGCGGCTTTGCATGCACGATGGGCGTGGAAGATTACGATGCGACGGAAGCGAAAATCCTAAGTCTCGGCGGCCAGGTAGCCCTGCCCAAATACGCGCTGCCGGGCATGGCTTGGCAAGGCTATTATATCGATACCGAAGGCAATGTCATTGGTATTCATCAGCCGGATGAGAATGCGAAATAAGCTAACGTCTCGCAAAAAGCCCAACCTCGCAAGGTTGGGCTTTTAAGCATAAAAGTAACTTAAGAGAGCCAGGTTACACCCTTATCCCGAAAAACTTCATTCCATCCCGTAGGAGGCTCGCTATTGGAAACGACGTAATCCACGTCGGGCAGATCGGCGATTCTCGCATTGGCCCCGACACCCTCAGATGCTTCGGATTCACTTCTCCCCTGATAAATATGTTCTCCAGTTGATCCGACCGTTCCTCTGAAATTCCAGAAGCAGCGTCAGCGTTGGAATGGAGCACACAAGAAACGTAAAGTTCCGCTTGTCCGTCAGATGGAGGATGATCTGCATGGCCGTACTGCCCTCTTCGATAATCAGCACGTCATTGTCTTCGACTAGTCTGGCCGCAAGCACTCCAATCGCCCGCTTCTCTTCCCATGAATGATTACCCGTTCGCTATAGGCCGGTTCAATCTCGGTTTCGAGCTTAACCGTGCCGCCGTATCATGTACAAATGTCCCCTCTACGCTTATAGTTATGGATATACCGCTTAAAAATAATGTTGTTTTATGTGGTTTTTAGTCAGAATACTTTGGCTTACTCTGTATTTCATTCAATATACAAATACTTAGCACCCCATTAACATTGGAGTTATAGAATTAGAACGACATGTAACAACAACAAAACAAAATGAGGGATGACGATGTCCGGTTTTCCGGTTAAAGGAATTCTGTTTGATAAAGACGGCACCTTGATTCAGTTTCATTCGTTCTGGGTGCCGATCGCGGAGGAATTTACGGATCACTTGTTATCCAGTATGGATGCGAATGAGACAGCTTCCGGTTTAAAAGAAACGCTGCTCGAATCCATTGGACTCTTCCCGGACGGGAAGGTAGATTCGAAAGGTTATCTGGCTGGGGGGACAACCGCGGATATTGCAGGGGCATACTTAAAAGTGCTTTCCGAATATGGTTATGGGCCGGAACAAACGGCCGGACTGCATGAATGGATGACGGAAGAGATTTACCGGCTCACCCAAGCCCATCGCGACCAACTGCTGCCTACGGCAGATTTGGAGAACGTGCTGCCGCGGCTAAGAGATAAAGGATTGAAGCTTGGAATCGCTACGGCCGACGATTATGAATCAACCCTCTTCTTCCTGAACAAATACGGAATTGCGCACTACTTTGATTTCATTGGCACCTCGGACCGTTACGAGAAAAAACCAAGTCCCGTCATGATGAACGAATTTTGCGGGCTAACCGGACTGCAGCCAAGCGAAGTCGCCATTGTTGGCGATACGTTAACCGATATGAGGTTCGCCCAAAACTCGGAGGCCGGACTTGCCATTGGCGTTCTATCCGGCACAAGCCAGCGGGAGGAGCTTGCTCCTTACGCCGGTCTGATCCTGCCATCCGTTGGCGAGCTGATTGATGAGCAGGACCAATTAGCTTGGCAGGCAACCCGCCAAGAATAGCCCGGGAACAACAAGAAGACCCTTGAGCCGTTGGCTCGGGGGTCTTCTTTAACGATCAGCTGATTCAGATATTGAAGTTCAATACCCCGCAAAGTTTTATCCGGCGGCAAAACGGTAAATCCCGCTAAAAAACTGGATAAACCCCGTAATTGAGCTGTCAACCTTTTTGTTATATGATAAGAAGGGTTTAAGCGAGCTTAATCCCGCTAAAGACACATTTCCATTGCGATAAGAGAGGAATATTAACTAATATGAATCCTAAACAATTGAACTATACAATGCCGGCCGAATGGACGGCGCATGAGCGTACCTTCATCTCCTGGCCCGTACAAGCTTCGATGGTCTATCCGGAGCATTACGAGCAGGTAAGCGCGGGTTACGCCGAGCTTGTTACGGCAATCGCGGAATTCGAACCAATCACGGTTGTTGTGAACCCGGCAGACCTGGAGAAGGTCAGCGCCCTGTTCGCAGGCAACGATGCCGTGGAATGTCTGCCAATCGAGCATAACGACGCCTGGCTGCGCGACAACGGCCCAACGTTTGTCGTGAATCAAGAAGGCGAGCTGGCGGGCGTGAACTGGAAGTTCAACGCTTGGGGCGGCAAATATTCGCCATGGGATCTGGACGATGCCGTTGCACCGCAAATTTTGAAGCATGTTGACGTGAAGCAATTCGATGCTCCTCTCGTCATGGAAGGCGGATCCATCCATACGGATGGCGAAGGCACGCTTCTGACCACCGAGGAATGCCTGCTTAATACGAACCGCAATCCGGAGCTCAGCCGCGAGCAAATCGAAGGTTACGTCAAAGAGTTCGTTAACGTGGACACGATCGTATGGCTGAAGCGCGGCCTAAGCGGCGACGAGACCGACGGCCATGTCGATAACATCGCTTGCTTCGCGGCGCCGGGCAAAGTTATTCTGCAGGTGTGCAACGATCCTTCCGACGAGAACTACGCGATTACGGAAGAGAACCGCCGCATCTTGAGCGAAGCGGTGGATGCCAAAGGCCGCAAGCTCGAGATTATCGAGATCGAGCAGCCGCCTTATGCGGAATACGAGGACACTCGCTTGACGCTGAGCTACCTGAACTTCTATTTTGTTAACGGCGGCATTATTCTGCCGGTGTTCGGCGGCGCGGCTGAGGAAGCCGACCGCAAAGCTATCGAAACCCTGCAGGCGGCATTCCCCGATCGCCGCATTCGTCCGATCGACGGCATGGCGGTTATCCGCGAAGGCGGCAACGTACACTGCACAACGCAACAGATGCCTGCTCGCCGGGCTTAATATACGCTATTACTAAAGCTTACGAAGCAGGTTTTTCTTCGCAAAACTTTTTTAGGAGGCATGAAAATCCATGAGAACGGTCAAAGTAGCAGCCACACAGATGAGCTGCACATCGAATATAGAAGAGAACATCCGCAAAGCGGAGGCGCTGGTGCGCGAAGCGGCGGCACAAGGCGCGCAAATTATCCTGCTTCAGGAACTGTTCGAAACGCCTTACTTCTGCCAGAAGGAAAAAGCGGACTACTATGTTTATGCAACCGAGCTGGAGGAAAACAAAGCGGTTAACCACTTCCGCGGCATCGCCAAGGAGCTTGGCGTCGTGCTTCCGATCAGCTTCTACGAGAAGAAGAACTGGGCACGCTACAACTCCCTTGCCGTTATTGACGCAGATGGCGAGGTGCTGGGCAAATACCGCAAAAGCCATATTCCCGACGGTCCGGGTTATGAAGAGAAGTTCTACTTCAATCCGGGAGATACGGGCTTTAAAGTATGGAAAACGAAATATGCGAAGATCGGCGTTGGCGTATGCTGGGATCAATGGTATCCGGAAGCGGCGCGCAGCATGGCTCTTATGGGCGCAGAGCTGCTGTTCTACCCGACGGCTATCGGCTCGGAGCCGCAAGACGGAAGCATCGACTCGAAGGATCATTGGCAAATGTGCATGAGAGGTCATGCCGCGTGCAACCTGATGCCGGTTATCGCTTCCAACCGCATTGGCGAAGAAGTTGACGAAGACTCGTCGATCAACTTCTATGGTTCGTCGTTTATCGCCGGCCCTCAGGGCAATCTGATTGCCGAAGCAGGCCGTGACGAGCATGGCGTGCTTGTTGCCGAATTCGATCTTGACCAGCTGGAATCGCAGCGCATCGAATGGGGCATCTTCCGCGACCGCCGTCCGGATCTGTATGGCGTAATCGCTTCGTATGACGGAGAAATCCGGATTAAATAAACCGTAATAACAGAAGGACCATCGGGCTAAACTAAGTTAGCCTGAGGGTCCTTCTGCTGCTATTCAACAGCCCGATTCGCTAATATTTGATCGATCTCGCTCTTCAACAACAGGTATCTATGAACATTTCTCATGATAGGAACTTTGGTTAACTGGTTTTTATCCACGAATACTTTCATTTGGTCTTTGGAGAGACCCAGTAACTTGCCTGCTTCAGTGACAGTAAATACAACAACGTTGCTCGTTGCGTTAAAATCTCTTTTTAATTTCTGGTTCCAGTCTTCAAATCCATTCATATGTCGTTTCCTCTCTCATTCCTAATCGATCGGATACTTCATTATAACATGTCTTCGGACAAAGACCTCAGTTCGAACGGATTCCTTCAAAAGCATTTGTCACCAACTGCTTCACATAATTATCGTCCAACGTGCCGCCCGTCATCAGCAAACGATAAAAGATCGGCCCGTAAATTAAATCGATGCCTAGGGCGATATCCTGATCTTTATTTAATTCCCCGCGTTGAACTCCCCTCTCGAACAGGCTTCCCGCCTCTTGTCGGCGGGGCTCAATATACCGGGTACGAATGGCTTCCGACAATCCTGCATCAAACTGACCTCCGCCAATTAAATCCTTTATTATCCTCCCCTCAGGGCTTGTTAGAAAACGTACCAAATTCGAAGCATGGATAACGATATCATCAAATGCGACGCCCGTGTCAGGTACGGGGAGTCTGGCTGCGGCAGCAAACAGGAACCCGTCCATGACTACGGCCGCCTTGTTAGGCCACCATTTATAAATCGTAGCTTTGCTTACTTTCGCTCGCTCAGCGATTTTCTCTACGGTGACCGTTTCAAAGCCGCTTTCCAATAATAGATCATAAGAAGCGGTAAGGATCGCCTTTTGCGTTTCCATATTACGCGGCCGCCCTCTTTTAGCTTCCACCTGAACCATCCCTTTCTTCTGTTTGTACATAAACCGGAAAACAAAAACGATACGTTCAGTATACTAAAAAAAGAGTCGAAGAAAAAGAATATAGCCTATTTACAAAACGATACGTTCAGTATATGATTTAATCATTAATTAGTGAACGTTACGTATAGTAATTGATTCGCTCGGAAGTGAAACCCCAGAGAACGGAGTGATAGTTATGGAAGCTTCAAACGGGCAAGCCATTGAGAAAAATATTCCCGCATGGTTAACGATACTGCTCGCAACCGCATGCGGCATGATTGCTGCCAATCTGTACTATGCGCAGCCCCTGGTCGGATTAATCAGCTCCTCCCTCGGTCTGTCTGCCGGCAGCGCCGGCCTGATTGTAACGCTGACCCAGATCGGGTACGTTGCGGGACTCTTGTTTATCGTACCTTTGGGCGATATTGTGGAAAACCGCAAGCTTGTTGTTACCGCCTTGCTCCTTACCGCTGCTGCGCTGATCACTGCAGCGCTGGCAAAACAACCGTTTCTTTTCTTAACCGCTACCCTTGTTGTTGGATTAGGTTCGGTTGCCGCACAAGTACTCGTACCCTTCGCCTCCTACCTTGCATCCGATGCCTCGCGCGGACGCGTCGTTGGAAATGTGATGAGCGGTCTTCTGCTCGGCATTATGCTCGCAAGGCCATTATCCAGCCTAGTAGCTGATTTCCTCGGCTGGCATGCCATCTTTGCGATTTCCGCCGCAGCGATTGTTATTCTGGCCATTGTACTGGCCAAGGTGCTGCCGGTGAGAAAACCAACGGCAGCCACGAACTATACGGCGCTGCTTGGTTCCATGTGGAGGCTGCTGCGGACCACCCCGATTTTGCGCCGCCGCGCCCTGTATCACGCAACGCTGTTTGCGGCGTTCAGCTTGTTCTGGACCACCGTGCCGCAGCTCCTGGCCGGCCCTAAGTTCCATTTCTCGCAAACGGCTATTGCCCTTTATGCGCTCGTTGGAGTTGCAGGCGCAGTCGCGGCGCCGCTCGCCGGCCGTCTGGCAGACCGCGGCTGGACCAGACCCGCTACCGCAATTGCCCTTATAACCGTTATCGTCTCGGTGCTTCTGCCTCTTCTGATTCAAACCAGCTCGCCAGTCGGCGTTGTTGTTCTCGTTATCGCCGCTATTCTGCTCGACGCTGGAGTATCGGCTAATCTCGTACTCAGCCAACGCTCGATCTTCTCCCTTGGAGCAGATATCCGCAGCAGGCTTAACGGGTTGTTTATGGCGATCTTCTTCTTTGGCGGTGCTATCGGATCAGCTGCAGGAGGATGGGCTTACGCAGCGGGCGGATGGAGTGCGGCGTTATGGCTCGGAATCGCATTTCCGACCCTTGCCCTGCTGTACTTCGCTACGGAGCGGAAGTAACACTTAAGCAGTCAGGCTTTCACTTGAAGCCTGACTGCTTTGCCGAATACGGATAATTCGAGACTTTTCGTCCATTTCCTTGAAAAATAATCCATTTCCTCAATTGTGTTATAATGATAACCGGCTATTTTTAATCGATAACTACCGGAGGGGCATATGGAACGAACGGAACCCATAAATAAGAAAATACTTATATCGGCTGCGATTTTCCTCATCATCGCAATCGCCGGGCTTACCTATGTCAAATGGTGGCCCTATTATCTCAAAGCCATAAACGCGGCAACCGAGCATACCATTGGCTCGTCGATTATCTCGGGTAAGAATCAGGCTGCTCCCGATCCCTCTTGGCAATCGGCTTGGGACTATGCGAAAGCCTACTACAATTCGGTATGGAAGGCGGCTATCCTGGGCATTTTGCTAGGCTCGCTGCTTCAAGTGCTTATTCCTTCCCGCTGGCTGCTTAAAGCGCTCGGCAAAACGTCCTTCGGCAGCACGCTGGTTGGCGGCGCGGCTTCCATTCCGGGCATGATGTGTACTTGCTGCGCAGCTCCCATAGCGATTGGCCTGAGGAAAAAGAACGCCTCCGTCGGAGCAACCCTAGCCTTCTGGCTGGGCAATCCGACCATTAATCCGGCAACGCTTGTCTTTATGACCTTCGTCCTGTCGTGGAAGTTCACGGTGATCCGACTAGTGTTCGGACTGCTGCTCACGTTTGGCGTCAGCTATTTCGCTAACCGGTTCGCTTCAAGCGATAACCTCCCTGAACAGGTTGCGTCCGCCCCGGAGAAAAAGGAACAGGAGGAGCAGTCCGCCCCGCTTCTCGTTAGATGGCTGAAAGCGATCGGCAGCATGCTGCTTCACGTTGTTCCCGCTTATATCCTTGCGGTGCTGTTGCTCGGCGCCTGCCGGGCATGGCTGTTCCCAACCATAGGCGAGACCGCATCCAACAATATTTTGCTTATTCTGTTGTTCGCCATAGCCGGCATGCTGTTCGTTATTCCTACGGCGGCCGAAATTCCGATCATTCAGACGATGCTATCCTTCGGATTAGGCACCGGACCCGCTGCGGCGCTGCTGCTGACGCTTCCCTCGATCAGCCTTCCTTCGATTCTTATGATTAGGAAGTCGTTCCCTTATAGGGTGCTGCTATTTGTAGTCGTATCGGTTGTCGTTCTGGGGACTTTAAGCGGCGTTGCAGGAGTACTTCTCCTATAAAAGCATCCTATCTGGCTGCAATAAATAAACCACACCCTTATGGATGTGGTTTATTTATTGCCTGTATTAATCAGAACTAAGGATATCTTTAACATACAAAGGGAAATCTACCCTCAGGCTGGATTGGATACGAAAGGAGGGTCCCCGGTGGTCATCGTTATTTTTATTTTATACGCATGGTTTTGTATTCAAGTACTGATGAATCTGCGCCTTAAGCTGCCGCTTGCGGTCAACCTCCTTTTATTTTTGGCCATTGAAGTCGTTCTTACGAACAAGCTGACCATTAGCAGCCACAACCTTAAGCTATTCCAAATCAAACCGAATATCCCGCATTTTATCGCTTTGATTCTGCATAATGACTTCACCATAACTTTTATCCTGATTGCTTTCGCTAATGTTTTTCTCTTATCGTCAAAAACTAGCGTACGGACCGGTATAGCCGTCTACGCGTTTGGCATACAACTGCTGCTTGGTATGGAACTGCATCGGAATCAGGTTCTTATTTATAAAGAATGGAACTACCTCAATGAGTCCCTGATGATTCTCCTGGTCATGCTATATACCTTGCTATTCGGAAAGCTCTTTCAGTGGATGGCATCAAGAGAAGGATGGATTCGATAATGGAGTCAATCGTTTATGACCAGCAATTCAATAGCAATGAGTTATATGTTATCACTCTGATGACAGTTGGCTTCACCTTCTATCGGTTGCTGCCGCGAACGCTGTCTCCCCTGCAGACCATTTTTAATATGCTTATCAGCGTCACGTCAGGGCTTATGTTTGACCATACGATCGCAATACCTCCATTCGATTTGTACGATGTTGGCGACAAATCAAGCTATGAGTTTTTCGATTTAATCTCGTATCTGATGTACGCCCCGTACGGATACATGTACATCTATGGGTTTGAGCGTTTCCGAATATCCGGAATCGTAACCGTCGGATATATCCTTGCATGGGCGGTTATCGCTCTCCTGTTCGAATGGGTTGGAGTCAAGTGTGGCGTATTCCACTACAAACACGGATACTACATCCTCTACTCCATCCCCATCTACCTGGTCGTGCTCAGTATTCAGCTAGGGGCGTACCGGGCCGCTTTTTCCAGTCACCGCTGGCAAAAAATTAAAGAACCACATCCTGATTAAGGATGTGGTTCTTTTGTGTTACTCCTTCACGGCGCCAAGCATAATGCCGGATACGAAGTATTTTTGCAGGAATGGATAAACGACCAGCATCGGCACCATGGCGATAAATACCTTTGCCGAGTTGAGCGTCCGATTGGACAGCTCCGAGAGCTTCTTGTACTGCTCCGGCGTCAGGTTGGTGCCCACCGGAATATTGACGACAAGCTGCTGGATATAGGTCTGAAGCGGATAACTGGACTGGGTATTGCTCAGCACAAGCCCGTTGAAGAACTCGTTCCAGTGGTAGACGCTGATGAACAACGCTACCGCGGCCAGCACGGGGATCGAGCATGGGACATAGACCCGGAACAGAACCGACCACGGACCCGCTCCGTCGACAACCGCCGCTTCATTCAGCTCCTTCGGCAGATTGCGGAAGAAGTTCATGATCAGGATCACGTCGAATACCGGTACCCCGCCGCCCAGCACCAACGCCCAGATCGAATCGATCAGGTGATAATTCTGAATGGTAAGATACCATGGAATCAAGCCGCCGCTGAACAACATGCAGAAAACCAGGATCCACATGAATATATTGCGCGTTTTGAAATCCTTCTTCGGTCGTGCCAGCGGATAAGCCATTAATACCGTCATTAGCAAGGCGAAGCTTGTGCCAAGCACGGTACGCTGGATCGAAATCCAGAAAGCGTTAAAGAACATGCTGTCGTTAATAATTTCCTTATACGGCGTCAAAGAGAAGCCGATTGGGTAAATCGTTACCAGACCCGCGTTAGCGGCGGATTTCTCGGAGATGGATACACAGAAGGTGTACCACAGCGGATAAACGCAGCTTATAACGAGCAGCCCGAGGAGGATGATATTCGCAATATCAAACGCCCGTGAACCTAATGTTGTATTCCTGACCACAGCAGCGCCCTCCTCTTAGAATATCGTGTAATCGGCATAACGATAGGCCAGACGATAAGAGATATAAATCAGCACAAAGCTAATGACCGACTTGAATAATCCAGCCGCCGTCGCCAGCGAGAATTGAAGATTTTGCAAGCCTAGCCTGTAGACCCAAGTATCCAAAATATCTCCCGTCGAATACACAAGCGGGTTATACAAGTTATAGACCTGATCAAAGCCGGCGTTAAGCACGTTGCCAAGACTTAAGACGCCTAACAGGACGACCGTAGTGATTAGTGCCGGAAGCGTGACATGCCGGATTAACTGCCAACGATTGGCCCCGTCGATAGCGGCCGCTTCGTACAGATTAGGATTGACGCCTGTCAGCGCCGCCAGGTAGATAATCGCGTTATAGCCGAATTCCTTCCAGACGTCCGTGCCTACGATCAGCTGCCGGAAGATTCCCGCATCCGCCATAAACAGCTTGGGATCCGCTCCGAAATAACCGAAGACTGTATTTACAACGCCATAATAGCCGAAGATTCCGATAACAATGGTGGACATGATAACCCATGACAGAAAGTGCGGCAGATAAACAACCGTCTGCACCAGCTTCTTGTATCGCAGGTTGCGAAGCTCGTTCAGCAATATAGCAAAGACAAGCGGGACGATCAGATTAAGCACGATTTTGCCTACGGCAATAATTAAGGTGTTCCTGATTACGGTTTTACTGTCATTCAGCTGAAACATATACTTGAAGTTCTCAAGTCCAACCCACTCGGATTTGAACAGCCCGCTTCCCGGATTATAATTCTGAAATGCCATCAGAATCCCGAACATAGGCACAATACTGAACATGACAAGCCAGACCATACCCGGCAGCAGCATCAAATAATAGTGCTTCTGATGGCCTAATTTCCTCATGCGGCTAACCTCCTGTCACTCTAATGGATGAGAAAGCTTGCGAAAAGCACCGAAACGCAAGGTGCCTTCCGCAAGCTTTGCTTATCCTTATTTCTTCAAGAGCTCTGCAACTTCCGCCGTAATCTCATCTCCGCCTTGCGCTTTCCAGTCCTTCACGAACTTATCGAAGGAGTCGAGCGACGCTTGCCCAAGGATGATCTTCAGAACCGTCTCATCCTCCATCTTCTTCAGGTTCGCCCATTTGGTTTCCATC
Source organism: Paenibacillus sp. ATY16 (assembly GCF_003399985.2). Taxonomy (NCBI): domain Bacteria; kingdom Bacillati; phylum Bacillota; class Bacilli; order Caryophanales; family Paenibacillaceae; genus Paenibacillus; species Paenibacillus sp. ATY16. The sequence goes on from NZ_NMOK02000003.1 coordinate 30,169, forward strand.
GTTGGCGTCTGGTTGTAAGTCACGCTGTAGACCTTCTTGTCGATTGGAGTTGTTGCAAACGGACGGTCACCGATCAAGAGAGAATAGAGCCGTTGGAAGTCGCCGAAGTTAGCCGTGCTGTAATTAGTCACGCCTAGTTCGTCATACGGCGGTTTAACGACGTCTCTTACTTTTTTCGCATCGGCATACATCAGTTTGTACAAGCTGTTCGGTACGTTGTAAGATTCAGGTTCCGTCTCGCCTTTCAGAACTTTCATCAGCTCGGTATACTCGTATTCCGTTTCGTTCGCAGCAGCCATTACGTTACGGAGCGGATACCAGCCCACCGCAACGGACAGGTCGAAGGTTGCTTCATCACGCACAAGAGCGTTGTTCATGATCAGAATGGCTTTAACCACGTCCGGCTTGGCATTTTTGCTGATCACGGTGTACGTGCTGCCCGTTGTTTTCATATGCGTATTCCATTTGCCGTCATCGGAGTAGACCGGATAAGCCTGCCAGTTGGCCGTCGGGTCGTTCTTGAAAGAGTCCCCGTTGCCGTAACCGCCGGCCCACCATGGTCCGAAGAAAATACCCGTCTGGTTGGCGTTGATCGGATCACCCGTGTTATCGCGGGTACCCACCTCAGGGTCGATAAGACCTTTTTTATACCAATCGGCCAGCAAAGCCAATGTTTTCTTCGTATTTTCGGATGTTGTGCCGTACGATACCGTACCGTCGCCATTGTCGAGCCAGTAGCCCGGATAAGCATCCATCGCGCCGAAGATCGGGTCAAATCCAGCCATATTGTTGGAAGAGACGAGGAATGTGGAATACGGGAACGAGTTTTTGGATGGGCCGGCAATACCAATGGTTTTGTCCCCGCCCAGCTTGTTATCCATAAACGCTTTTGCCGTCGTCTCGAGCTCCGCCAGCGTCTTCGGTACCGGCAGGCTGAGCTTATCCAGCCAGTCCTTGCGGATCCACATGACGTGAACGCCGTCGGTATCCACCGTAATGTTTGGAAGCGAGACCATCTTGCCTTTGTAGCTGGCGTTCTCCAAGGCGCGGCCTTCGGTACTTGCCATAATATCTTTCACCTGTTTGGAGGCATATTGATCAAATAGATCGCCAATATCATAGAGCAGCCCGGAGCTTGCGGCTTTCGTCATGAAGGAGCGGTCGTCGACCACCATGCCGTCAGGCAGCTTGCCCGATGCAATCGTCAGGCTGACCTTCTGCTTGAAGTCGTTGCCTGTAGCAGCCGTCCAATCCACAATGACGTTAATGTTGTACTTTTCTTTCAAGTAACGCGTATATTGGTTGTTGCTTACGCTGTCGCCTTCCGGCAGCGTTTTGTCCGTCGGGTCCACCACCATGCCGATGTGAACGTCAACGGGCTTAGGGAATTTGGAGAAGGCGAGGTCATCCCCGGACAATGCGGGACTCTCGGAGCTTGTTGCATTAGAACTTGCTTCAGGGCTTGAAGACGCTTTCACATTGTTGTTTGATGAATCATTGGAAGAAGAACATGCTGTCAGGCTTACACCTAGCAATGCAGCAGAAAGCATTAGTGCCATATTCCTTTTCATCTAACCCCTCCTAGAACTCTTCGTTCGTTCCTTGCTTACCCATTGTACAATGAAAGCGCTTAAAAAAAGTCGGACGGATGTGCCCTGTTTTGTGTTCAATCAAGAAACGGGGGTAGATATTTGTTCGATTAATTGTAATCAATCTTCCCCCCTACGAACTGCGCGCGGAACTCGGACGGCAAGAGACGGGTCTGCTCATAAAAAAGCTGGGAAAAATATTTAGAGTCGTTATAGCCTACGGCATGCGCAACCCACGCGATGGATTGATTCGTCTCGCACAGCAGGCGCTCAGCGGACCGGATCCGCTCCTGCTTCAAATAATCGTTAAACGTCGAGCCCGACAGCTTCTTGAAGCATTGACTGAAATAACTTCGGCTCATGTGCACGTGATCGGCAACGTCCTCGGCATGCAGCGTACCGGAAGCCTGCTCGCGTATGAACAGAACCGCCTTCAAAATGCTTGTTGTCGTATTGGTAAAATCGGTGGTTGCCGCCACCTGCGCATATACGCGTTTCCTGAAATCGCGCATCCATTCGACCGCCGAGCGGACATCGGCCGCATCGGCGCCTAGTTCGGCAGGAAGCCCAAGGTCGGTCTCGAGCTGAGATAACACGCGCATAAACAGCCCTTCCAGGCGACGGAAGGACACCTTGGCTTGCGCGGTCTGCTTGCAGAGCCGCTGAAAGACCGATTCATTATAAAGCCAGTAGTTAGCGCGCCATTCCTGCTCCAGCCCGCTCCAGCCCTCCTCCTCCTGCGTACGGCTGGTTTGCTCAGCGGCAGGTGAAGACGCGGGCTGCGATGCAGCTGAAGGCTGACCGGACGCTTCCTGCGCCGTCACGCCCGTCATCTGCTGCTGAATTCTTTTCAGAATCTGCTCGTCATCCTCCGATTCCAGACGCACCTTGGATATATAATCGAGCACTCCCATGCGGTAAGCGGTCTGCACATTTTCGAATTCCTCATGAAACGACAGAATGACGGAACGAAGACCCGGGAATCGCTGGCGCGTCACCTGAAGCAGCTCCATTCCCGACATGACGGGCATGGATAGGTCGACAAACATAAGATCCACCTCATGCTGCTCCATGAACTCCAGCGCCTTGGCGCCGTTTGCCGCCTCTCCAACGACAACCATGCCATGATTGGACCAAGGCATAATGGAAATAAAGCCTTTGCGCGCAAGCTTGTCATCGTCAACGATTAATACACGAATCACATGGCTCTCTCCTTTCGTTGTTCGAGAAAAGGAAGGGTTAACGTAACCGTCGTACCCTGATTGGGCATGCTATCTATACCCATGCGGGCTTTATGGCCGTAAGAGGATTCCAGCATGGAGCGGACGTACCGGAGTCCAATCCCCCAGCCCGTCTGCTGCTGGTCCGGCGTGTCGCGCTGCAGCAGGGCCAACGTCTCCTGGCTGAGCCCCTTGCCATCGTCGCGGATCGTAATGCGCACCATCTGCGCCGCCTCGTCCGGCACAACGCTGATTTCCAGCATACCGTTGTCGTCTAGGCCGTGGCAGACCGCGTTCTCCACGATGGGCTGCAGAATGAATCTTGCGACCGGGCTGTCCAGATAAGTCCCTTCGGCAATATCCAGCTTCACTTCAAAATCATGCCGCATCTGCTGCAGCTCGAGATAGGTTCTCATGACCTGAATTTCTGATCGGAAGGTCGCTTTTTCCTCGGATTTGCCCAGATTGTAGTTCAGCAGAATAATAAGCGAGGAGATAAACTTCTCGATTTCTTCCTGCTTATGCATAACGGCAAGCCAGCGGACCGAGTTCAGCGTATTCATCAAGAAGTGCGGGTTGATCTGGTAGGCGAGCTTTTCGATCTCCAGCTGATGCCGGCGCTTTTCCTTCTGCTCCACGTCCATGATGAGCTGCTGAATCTGCCGTTTCATAATGTTGAACTGGTCGAAAATCCGGTCGAACTCGTCGATACCCGTATGGTACTGCGTGGTGCCCATGTACCCTTTGCCAAATGTCCGCATCTCCTTCTCGATCAACCGGAACGGCCGGTTAATAAGCCGCCGCAGCACAAGCGTAAGCATAAACATCATTAGAAGGGCGATGGCGAGAATCCAATACATATGATTTTTCCACGTATAAAGCTCATGGTTGTAGTAAGAGACGGGGAGAAGCATCGTTATGTCATAGCCGTAATCGCCGGTCATCCGGTTCCAGACATAATCGTCCGTCATTCCCGATTGGCCCTTCAGCTCAAGATGCTGGCCCGCTTCAAACGCGTTCCCGTTGCTGCTGTAGGTTACGTTGCCTGCGGAGTTCGTGAATACAAGCGTGTATGGCATGTTCAAACTTTCGGTAACCGAGCTCATATCCGTCGGAATATCGGTCTTGGCTTCCACGTAGACAACAAGCTTGGTGCCGTCCGAAAAGGTAACTTCCCGAGTGACGGACACCACGAGATCATCGCTGAACCGGCATAAGGATTTATGCGGGGACTGGTATCTCAGCTCTCCCATACCGGCAACATCCGGCAATGATTCAAGCTTAAAGTCCGCGCGCACCGGCAGATTCGAATAGGCTGCTTGCCCGCTTGCTTCATTGTAGTACATGACCAGCTGCATAGCCGGGTTCGAGAAGGTTATTAAGCCAATGTTATAGGAAATATCGCGGGAGAGAAGACGCTGACTATAAATGTCCGCGGTGTACACATACGTCTCCATCAGATGGCCTACCGTGCCTTCCGGCGTCATCTGCTGGGTAACCTGGAGCAGGTTATTGTACATTTGGTTCTGCTTTGTCGTTTGCTGATACAGATCAAATGCCATAGAGGTTTTGATTTTATCGTGCTGCATCGTATAGATCGCATTGTAGGAGACGGAAGCCATTAGAATGGCGCAGCCTACAAAGCCGATGGTCAGTAACACCATAATGCGCTTGCGGAGAGAGGAGAACAAAAACCGGTTGCGCAGCATGGACAGGATGCCCGTTTTCCTAACATGAGCCGTTCCGGGTGACTTAAACAAGCGTTTGCCTTGCAACTCCATCACCTCACAACAAGTATGGGACAAGACAATATTCGATGCTTTATGAGTTTATCCTGCCTGATGCGGAGGAAAGCCGCAATAGGGAATCGTATCCAACAAAAAAGCCCTTTATCCGAATAGATAAAGGGCTTTCCTATATGCAGCGGGCTTGCTGCCCGCAATATGCTTTAAATGGTCGGGATGACACGATTTGAACATGCGACCCCCTGGTCCCAAACCAGGTGCTCTACCAAGCTGAGCTACATCCCGTGGAGCGGAAGACGGGAATCGAACCCGCGACCCTCGCCTTGGCAAGGCGATGCTCTACCGCTGAGCCACTTCCGCGTATGGTGCGGTCAAGAGGACTCGAACCTCCACGTCATTGCTGACACTAGAACCTGAATCTAGCGCGTCTGCCAATTCCGCCATGACCGCATTTTTCGTAACGCGTAATGAAGATTATATCCCATCATTCCCGGTTATGCAACAGTTATTTTTATAGGCTTCGCGGCTCTCTTAAGCGGCAATAAAGGCCTCCGCGACAGCCGAATGGCTGTCAGCGGAGCACCGTTTTATACGGCTATATGGCCGTTGTTACTTGTAGATCGTAAAGATCAAATCGCGATTGCCGCCGTTTTCGGTTGTCCAAGTAGCGCCCCCGTTCGTCGATAACCGCTCGAGCCCGCCGGCATACGGATTACTGTCGCTGTAAGCGAACCCATACTTGTTGTTTGTCGAGTTGTCGTCAAGCGTCTGCGGAGAGCGTAAGATTAGTCCGTACTTCTTCGTGGTGTCCAGTCCCGTCAGGCGCGGATATACCGCGTAAGGCGTCGCCGCTCCCGGAATATTGTTCGGATTAAGCGAAGCGCTGAACAGCTTTTGCACCGGATTGTTGTTGGCATCGAGCTGTACGATATCCAGATAATAGTTATCTTCCGGTACCTTGTTTACGTAGCTTTCGTACAGATAGACATCCAGCCTCGGCAGGCTTGATTGGGTTAGCGTAAACGTCTGCATCCTTTGAATACCCGCGCGAATGTCCGAGTACGTGGAGTACGAAACATTGCTATTGTCTTGATCTATGACGAAGCCCGTATTGCCGCTTACATTATAAGCTTCGATTTCATTAATAGACGGGATAAACCTGGCCTTGTTGATATACAGCCGGATTTTGGACGTGTTGACGGTCGGGAAGTCGAATATACGCCGGTCGCCAATCGTAAAGCCCTTCGTCAGGTTCACGTAGCCGGAACCGTTCCAATATTGCAGGACGTACGTATCGATCTGGAAATTCTGGCTGCCGTAAGCGTACTCGTTCACGACAACCCGGTTAACGCTTGTGCTGGAACCAAAGTCAACCTCGATCCACTGGTTGTTGGCCGTGCCGTTCTCCCCGCTCCACCTCGTCGCTTGGCTGCCGTCCGTCACCTTGGATGCCTCGTAGCCGGCTTGGGCGGACCAGGTTGACGATGCGGTCGCAGCCTTGCCGGAGGCAAGATTCGTTGCAGCCGTCGGCCAAGTGCTGGATTGCGCGGATACGCGCACTATAATCGACTCGCCGGGCTTCAGCGTCCGGCTGTAGCTGCCGGAATAAGTGCCAAGCTTTGTCTTGCTGTACAGCTCGGTCAGCGTATAGGTCGTGCTTGAGCTAAGGCCGAGATCGCTGAACGCTACGGATGCGGACTGCGAATTGTTCATATCCCAGTTGGACAGTCCAACGTATTTGTCGCCATTCGCCGCCGTTAAGTAGACCGCAGTCGGAGGATGTTCGAGCTTATGATAGAAGTTCGTCATCGACACCGGCCGGGCCGCCTTGCCGGCCTTCACCAGATTCAGCAGATCGGAGTTGAACAGCGTCTTCATCCGATCCTCCGATATGAACGGTACGTTGTCGCCTATAAGGAGATGACCGCCTCCCATTATAATGGCCGTGGACAGCAGCGTTCCTTCGTTCAGCGTGACTTTATTAAAGCCGTCAATCACGCTTTCCGGGAACAGCATGTCGGGGTCATTGTACGAATACAACGTACCGTTCGTCCACCAGGAAGCCGCCGTGTTAAGCGCTTGACGCTCGATGCCCGGATATGACTCCAGTCCGATTGTCGTATCGACGCCCGTCCTGCGCCCATGCGCGTAACCCGATGGCAGCAGCGGTGCAATCGATTCGTTGATGTAGATGTCCTGCGGCGCCGCGAGCAAGGTATCGCGCATGACCTGCATGCCGATCCGGTAGGCTTCCATCCCGTTCTTCGTGGAATCGTAGAAGCTGCCTTCATACATGCCGAGGTCGATGAAATCGAGCTTCACGTAATCAAAGCCCGGGTCGATATGCTGCGTCTGCATGATCCAACGCAAGTACGCCTGACCGCCGGGATGCGTCGCATCTACGATATACGTATTGATGTACGACTTGATCGGGTTGCCGGAAGCATCCTTAAGCGCAATGTCGCCGAACGTATACGAAGTTGTTGGCACCGTGTCCGTCAGAGGATCAAAGATCGCGAACGGAGCGGAGTATGTGCCGGCCTTCATCCCTTTGCTGTGCACGTAATCCGCGAAGTCCTTCAAATTCTGCACCGGCGTCTTGGTAGGCACACCCTTATAGCAGCAATCGAGATTCATGTAATTATAGCCAAGCGACTTCAGATGGGAGTAAAAGTAATCCGTTGTCGGAAGCATCGCGTCCGCCGTGCCGTAGGTGTAATACGCGTACCACGTGTTGAAGCCGATCGGCACGTCGCCGGTCCAATTAAGCTTTGGCTCGCCAACGGCGTAAGCCTGGCCAAACGTCTCCAGTCCGTCACGGTAGTCCGTGAAATAACCAAGGAAAAACTTATCACTCGCCACGGACGTACCGCTCTTTTTCCCGCCGGCGTTGTAGACCGAAAACCCGGTAAGCGGACCGTTTGCCGTGCTGGCCGGGGCCAGGTATTGCATGCTTTTCCACGTCTTTGTCGTAGCCGCGCCGGCGACAACGCCTTTCTTGCTTGTATTGTCGAACATGGCCGCCACCCAGTAGCTCTTGCCGTTGAACGCCGACCAAGTCTCACCCGCACCGTACGGACGGTCGTCGCCGTTCTGGCTGTTGCCGAAATCGTTGACCGGCGCTACGCCAAAATCGTAGTTGTTCGTATAAGGAGTTGTATAAATGCGCTTATCGCTACCTGAGCCGATGTCGAGATTATTGGCCGCGATTGGCTCAAGGAAGTCGATCGTCTGCGATGTTCCTTTGCTGACCGTCATATCCGAGAGGATATAGGAACGGTTCTCGTACATGGTGATGCGCAGCGTTATCGTGGATCCCGACGCAAGCGCATTCGTAATCGTCAGCTGCTTGCCGTTCGTGCCATAACCGTCGGTACCGGTTGTCGTCCAGCTTGCGGTCCGGGTCGCCGAATCGGTCGACTTATACCTGGTCGGGCTTCCGCTGATCGCATAGTCCGAGTAAAAATCGCTGATGAGTGTTGTGCTGCCTTCCTTAAACGTGCCTTTGCCCGTCGACAGGTCGTACGCAACCGTAATGGTCCCGTTGGTAGCGGTTACAATATTGCCCGTCTGAGAGATCGACACGGGTGCCGCATACGTCGTACGGGTGCCGACAGGCAGCAATACCGACAGGAGCAGCGAGAGAAGCAGTACAACCTTCATGCCATTCTTTCTCATTATTTTCCCTCCTAATGAGTGGTGATGAGCAGACAACCCTGCTCTCGCCACCCATTGTACGACAGTAGACCGACCAAAATAATCCAATTATTTGTGTGATCGATGTCCGCTTTTTTGCTTAGCCGGTATTCGGTTACGATTCGCCTCAGCCTTTGATCGCCCCGGCCGCAATCCCTTTGATAATGAAACGCTGCATGAACAGGAAGAAGACGATAATCGGGATAAGCCCCATCACCGCATAGGCAAACGCAAGGTTCAAGTCGCTGCTGTACTGCCCGAAGAAGAAGTATTGCTGCAGCGGGATCGTCCGGAAATCTTTGCTTTGCAGATACAATAACGGCAGCAAGAAGTCGTTCCATATATAGAGCGCGTTAAGGACAAGCACCGTCGCGGTCACGGGCTTCAGCAGCGGCATAACGATACGGACGAAAATCCCCGGCGTAGAGCAGCCGTCAATGCGGGCTGCCTCTTCAATCTCCCGCGAAATCCCCCGCACGAAGCCGGTAAAGAACAGAACCCCGGACTGGACGCCGAATCCGCCGTAGATCACGACGATTCCCCAATAATTGTTCAGCATATCAAGCGATTTGCCTAGCTGGTAGAGAGGCAGCATCGTAACCTGGAAAGGCACCATCATGCCGGAAAGAAACAACAGGAAAAAGAAATTGTAGAGCGGCTTGTTGCCGCGCGCGATCGCGTAACCGCTCAAAGCGGAGATGAACAGTATAAGCAGCACGGAAAGGACGGTGATGATTACGCTGTTCAGAAACGCGGTCGGGTACTTTGACGTATCCCAGGCATGAACGAAGTTGGCCAGATCCAGGGACGGCGGCAGCGCGTAAAAGGAATCAAAGGTCTGCTTCGCCGATTTAAGCGCCATAAGCACGGCGACGTAGAGCGGGAACAGAAACACGGCGGCAACCGCCGCAACGGCAATAAACACAAGCAATCGCGTGCTTCTCATTACATCTCCACCTCCCGCTTTCTGAATATCGTCACTTGCACGACCGTTACGATGACCAGAATGACAAAGAAGATCATCGATAACGCCATGCCGTAACCTGCCTTAAACGAGGAGAACGCGTTTTTATAAATAAACGTCGAGATCACCTCGGTAGCAAAGCCCGGTCCGCCGTTTGTCGTAACAAGCACGAGATCGAATACCTTCAGCGAACCGGTCAGGACGAGCAGCATGTTGATCGTCACCGACGGCGCAAGCAGCGGCAGCGTAACGTTGCGGAACACGCGGAGCGGCCCTGCTCCGTCGATGCGCGCGCTTTCCGACAGCTCGGCCGGAATGCCCTGCAGGCCGGCAATGTAGATAATCATCGGAGCGCCAATGCCCTGCCAGACGGCGATAATGATCAGACCGTACAGGGCGCGATCGGGATTGCCCAGCGGGCTGGTTACGTCCATCCCGAGATGGGCGAGCAGCCTCGGAAACCCTTGGCTGTAGTTATAGCTCCAGATGAAGCCGGCGAGTATGACCGATATAACGCTTGGCAAAAAGAAAATCGTGCGGAACAAATTCCGCAGCGGCAAATAACTGTCGAGCAGCAGCGCGAACAGAAGCGCAGCAAGATTGACAAGCAGCGTAAGAATGATCGCATATTTGAACGTGTTGCCAAGAACCGTCCACAGATCGGCGTCTTGGAGCGCATTCACGTAATTGTCCCAGCCAATATAAGTCAACTTGCGGGAGATGCCATCCCAGTTCGTGAACGAATAACGTATTCCCGTTACAAAAGGCAAGATAACGGCGAACGTAAACAACAGAACGCCCGGAACGAGGAACAGAACGTACCACATCTCGCGTCGAATCGTTTTTTTCAAACCTATCATCGCTTTCTCTCCTTTCCGAAAGGAACGGCATAGGCTGTACCTATGCCGTTCGCGTCGCCAATGCTCTATTATTTATGGTTTTTGGCAACCCAATCGTCGAGATCCTTAATGATGTCGTCTGCCGTCGCCTTGTTGAAAAATACTTTTTGCACGTATTGCGAGAACTGCGTCGTCCAGTCGATCGTTGTCGTAATATACACTTGCGAGTTGTACAGCTGACCGTTATCGAAGTAAGGCTTCAAATCCGATACGGCCGGAGCGATGTCAGCCGAAGCCCCTTTGACGTAAGTCAACGTCTTCACGTTTTCTACCCACGTGTTTGCCGCGGGAACGCTAGCCAAGTAAGCAAGGAATTTCATCGCGGCTTCCTTATGCTCGGATTTGCTGTTCACCGCTACGGAAGCGTCCGGATTGAATTCCAGCTTGTTAAGCGCCGGATCATTGCTGAACGGATACGGGAAGTAACCCATGCCGGTTGCGAACAGCTCCGGATTTTTCTTCTCGATGTCCGGCAGCGGCCAGGTGCCCATGTACATCATGGCAGCTTCTTCGCGGGCAAACATGTCGACCGCTCCGTTATAGTCAACGCCAAGCTGGTCCTTGTTGCCGTATTTGAACATGTCGAGCGCATGCTGAATCGTTGTCTTTGTGGCTGGATTGTCCGCGAACTTCGCTTCACCCTTCTCCAGCTTGTCGAAGAAATCGGTCTGCTTGTCTACGAGCACCGTGTTGCTCGGGAAGTCGCGGCTCAGCCACATGCCAAGCGGCCAGCCGTCTTTCCAGCCAAGCGCGAACGGCGTTTTGCCCGAATCTTTGATTTTTTGTGCCGCCGCGATAAGCGCATCGTATGTCGTAGGAATCTCGATACCGAGATCTGCGAAAATTTTCTTGTTATAAAATACGGCGATTGGCCCTGCGTTCAGCGGCATAATGTAGTTGCGGCCGTCCGTTGCTTGCTCGGCGAGCACGCCCGGATCGAAGGTCTTCATAAATTCCTGGTCGGTTAAGTCTTCCAGGTAACCGCCGTCTTTGTACAGCTTGGTCGTGCTGCCGGCGTTTAAAGTAAATACGTCAACGATATCGCCGCTGGCGAGCTTTGTCTTCAGCAGGGTGGCGTAGTCATCGAACTTGACCGGCTGTACGTCCACCTTAATATTCGGATTTTCCGCTTCGAACTGCTCGACGATTTTGTTGATGCCGTCCGTCGCGTCACTCTTGAAATGCATGAACGAGATGGTAACCGGTTCGGTATCTTCCGTTGCCGGCGCGCTCGCCGATTCCGTTGCCGAGTTGGCGGGCGCCGGAGCCGTATTAGTCGGGCTTGCGGCATTGTTGCCGTTATTTCCGCCACAAGCGCTCAGCAGCGCGGTCATCATGGCAACGCTGAGACCAAGGCCGAGTTTCTTGTTCATATCCATATCCCCTTTGTCTGATGTTCTCGGATCGAGCGTTCTCGTTCGTCCTGATGCTCAGTTTACTGATTGTCGGCGGCTGCAGGAATAAAATAAATTGGAGATGCGATGTTCAATTTTTTGCAGGCTGGAATTCTGGCATCGGCGACTCCCGGAATTCCGATGGGGTTTGCCCGGTAAATTTTTTGAATACCTGGCTGAAATACCGTTGATTCTCGTAACCGACCAGCCCGGCAATATCGCTTACCTTATGATCGGATTCGCGAAGCAGCTCGCAGGCCTTTTCCATGCGCTTGCGCGTTACATACTCAATGAAATTTTCCCCTGTTGCCGCTTTGAATTGCCGGCTCAGGTAACTCGGGTCCATATGATAGCGGGTTGCCATATCGATCAGTCCGACATCTTCGAAATAATGCCCGTCCAAATACGCCACAATCTCGCTCATGGGATTAGCCGCATCATTCGAAGCCGCCCTGGCGTGTATATGCGCCTCTATAGCCGCTGACAGCTCAGCCACGTAGGCGTGAAGCGCGGAGAGCGTCATCACGCTGTCAATCGCGCGTTGATCGGACAGCAGCAGACTGGCTGCGGCAATAGCCGGCCATTCGTTTCCGGCAGCAGCGCCAAGCTTGCGCAGCTCCTTCTGCGCGCTCCGGATGGACAATGATTCCGATATCTCCGCTTTGCGCGCAAACTCGCCAAGCATTCTGCGAACCGAAGCCGTTTGTCCGCCGACGATCGCTTGCTGCATCAGCTTCGCGTCGAAGCCGCCGAACATCTCGCCGCGCTCCCGCAGCTCCCGCGGCGTATCGGCCGCTTTTACCACGAACTCGCTTCCACGCAGCGGGCTGCCGTAAAGACGCTCGCTCGCTTCCTCAAAAGCCTCCGGCAATTGGTCCAGTCGTTCGCGCGGATCGCTTAGTCCAACAACGGCATATAGCTGCAGCATGCGGCTCGTTGTCTCGTGGAAGGGAAGCAGCAGCTCCCGCACGGTCCCGCCGTCCATAGCCTGCTCTGACAACAGCAGGCAAAGACGCTGACGGTCGTCCGATTTGAAAACGTATAGCGGCGCGCCGCTCGTCCATTCGTTCATCATATTTTCGATGCTGAACATAAGCAGGTCCGCATTGCCGTTGAACTTGGTATCCGAGAGCTCGCGGAATCTTCGAAACATGCAGACGGCAAGCCGATAGCGGCCTATAGGCGGACTCGTGAGAAGCTCCGCTGCTTGGGAGACGATATCGGCGTTGCCCACTATTCGCCGTCCCGTCACGTTTTGCAGAAACGTCTCGGTACGCAGCTTGCGCATCTCGCTTGCGAATTGCTGGCGCTGCTCGACGCTCATATGACTGCGGCTGGCCTGTATCGCTTTGACCATGGCATCCTTCAGGTCTGCATGAGACACCGGCTTCAGCACGTATTCGCATGCCTGGTAGGCAACGGCCGCTTTCATATATTCGAATTGCGAGTGACCGCTGATTACGACAACCTTAATATGGTTGTACCGGTGATACAATTGCTCGAGGAACTGCTGGCCGTTCATGACCGGCATATTCATGTCCGTTACGATGATATGGGGCTTGCTGACCGGAATGAGCTCCAGCGCTTCCGCGCCGTTTCGGGCTTCCGCGACAACCTCGACATCCATCTGCAGCTCATCAATCATTTTGCCAACCGATTTGCGCCCCCATGGCTCATCATCAACGACCATTACCTTAAACATGAGATTCTCCCCGCTTTCTGCATGGAATTCGGATACGAATAACCGTTCCTTCGCCCAGCTTGCTGTCCAATTCGAGGCCATACGAATCGCCGTATGCAAGCCGTATGCGCTCGTGAACGTTTTTCAACCCAATCGAGACCCCCGAGAATACTTCCATCGACTTCTTCTCCATATCGCTGCGCAGCTCCGCCAGCTTGGTTGGCGCTATGCCCGGACCGTTGTCGCTGACGGACAATAAGATTGTCCCTTCGTCCGTTTCAGCCCTGACCCGAATGAGCAGCTGCCCGTCATCCGGCCCGCCAAGCGCATGTATGACCGCGTTTTCTATAATAGGCTGCATAACGAAACGAATCGTGGAGACTTCCATTAACGACTCGGGCACGTCAAACTCCATGCGCAGCGACTCCTCAAACCGAAACTGCTGAATATACAAATAGTTGCCGACATGCGCCAGCTCCTGCCGGATTGTAGACTCCGTATTCCCCTCATAGAAGCTGTAGCGGAACAAGTCGCCAAGAGAACGGCACATCTCCGGAATTTCATAATCTCCGATCAGCACCGCCTTGCCGCCAATCGTTTGAAGCGTATTGTACAAGAAGTGCGGGTTAATCTGCATTTGCAGAGCAAGCAGCTGAGCCTCTTTGTTCCGAAGCTGCATCTGGTAACGCTGCTCGATCAGCTCCCGTATTTTTTCCGTCATGAAGTTGAAGCTTCGGGTCAGCTCGGATATGTCATCCCGGTAACGGTACGGCTGTGACAGCGTGACGTGGAAGTTGCCGTTGCGCACCTTTTTCATCGCCTGGCCAAGCCGTTTAATCGGTCGTGTCAAATACTGCTGGGCAAAGAGCGACAGCAGCGAAATGCACACAACCGCAAATACCAAGGCCCCGATTGCGATCAGAAGCGTATTGTTGCGATGGCGGGCCAGCTCTTCGTTCGGATAAATGATGGTTAGCGTGGAGTTCCCGTTATCCAGATAAGAGGTGCTGACGAGCAGATCCTGGCGCTGCTCGAATCGAAGCTCCTTCGGCTTCTTTTTCAGCTTGGCATCCGGCATGTCGAATGAAGGTACAATACCATCGTATTTGTCGCTCGTATGGTAGAAGGTTTCTCCCCTGGAGTTGCGCAGCACGATTACATTCGGATACTGGTTATTCGCCTCGATCACTTTAGCGAGCTCTTTGACCTGAATGTAAAAAACAAGCGTGCCGATTTTACTATGGTAGAACGGGTCATAGATCGTAATGGCAAATACGAAAAAATCCTGCTTAAACGAAGAATCCCTGTAGGAAAAGGAGAGTGAGTTCTGAAACGGCAAATCGAGCATGTCCTCGTAATGGGGGATGCTCTCGTTAAAAGGGATAGAATCATAACTGGCCGCTCTCGACCAAAAGTCCTTCAGCTTATTGTCCTTGCCAAAGATCATGACTTTAATGACGGTATCCTTGTTCTTATTGGAGACAAGCGCATAGTAGCTCTTCAGCGACTCGCCAAGAGCAAAGAAATCCTCGTCGTTCATGTTACGGCCGTGCTCCATCAAATTCATGACACGGGGGAAGCCGTACACCTGCAGGGCTGAAGAGGACAGATCTCGAAAGTATTGATTCAAATAGCCTGCTACATATTGCGCATTCTGGCTGGTGCTGCGGTACATCGTACGTTCCAGCGATTTCGTGCTTGATTCGTAAAAAAGATAAGACAGCACAAGCATCGGGACGAGAGACGTGATTACGCTGCTCCAAACAATCTTTGTCCGAATACTCCGGTTGACGAAAAGCCACTTGATTACCTTCATGGCAGCGGGCCTTCCTGACTCTTATCCGCCGGAAAGACGGAGTCATCCATTACTGCAACTATTCGGACCTTATCCTCTGTCCGTAATTTTTGACCAACCTGTGTAGAGCTCGTCCAACCGATCATGCTACCCCTCGCTTTTTATGAAATCGATGCCAAATGGTGATGATGCATTATACCGTCTGGGCAAAATACCTGCAATTCAATTTATCGTTAATTCCATGTTCAATTTTTTGACGGATATAACTAGGCTCCATATCCTTTCGGAAAAACAAAAAAGAGCCTTGCTAAGCAAGGCTCCGTAATTTCAAATCATATGGTGCGGTTGATGGGACTTGAACCCATACGCCCGGTGGGCACTACCCCCTCAAGATAGCGTGTCTGCCGTTCCACCACAACCGCAAAAAGCAAGGTAAAGTGAGCCATGAAGGACTCGAACCTTCGACACCCTGATTAAAAGTCAGGTGCTCTACCAACTGAGCTAATGGCTCTCAAATAAAAAATGGTGGAGGGTGATGGATTCGAACCACCGAACCGTTAGGAAGAGATTTACAGTCTCCCGCGTTTGGCCACTTCGCTAACCCTCCGTGAAAATGGTGCCGGCGATAGGAGTCGAACCCACGACCTACTGATTACAAGTCAGTTGCTCTACCAACTGAGCTACACCGGCATATTAACTTTTCCAACCATCTAAAATGGTGGCTCGGGACGGAATCGAACCGCCGACACGAGGATTTTCAGTCCTCTGCTCTACCAACTGAGCTACCGAGCCTGATGTTTGATTAAATGGCGGAGCTGACGGGATTCGAACCCGCGGTCTCCTGCGTGACAGGCAGGCATGTTAGGCCTCTACACCACAGCTCCACATCGAATTCTCGGTAAAAAACCGAAGATAAAGTTTTGGTTGCGGGGGCAGGATTTGAACCTGCGGCCTTCGGGTTATGAGCCCGACGAGCTACCGAGCTGCTCCACCCCGCGTCATTTTAAACATATATGGTGGAGGCTGAGGGGATCGAACCCCCGACCCTCTGCTTGTAAGGCAGATGCTCTCCCAGCTGAGCTAAGCCTCCATATTGTGTAATTCCGGGTTCCCCGAAAAGTAATCTTAAAAACCTTCGAAGTGTAACTTCACTTTGTGGGGTAAAATTGGTGACCCGTAGGGGATTCGAACCCCTGTTACCTCCGTGAAAGGGAGGTGTCTTAACCCCTTGACCAACGGGCCTTGATAATTACGTAGCAAACAGCTATGTAAGAAAAAATTATGGCAGAGAGGAAGGGATTCGAACCCTC
>NZ_NMOK02000003.1:46579-46804 GCF_003399985.2 Paenibacillus sp. ATY16
TCGAGTGCTCTACCAACTGAGCTATCAGGGAACATTAAGAAAAAAGGTAAAGCCCAATAAAAAACCCACTTCATGGTGGGTGTTTATTTATGCTATAAACATAAAACACCATAACAAACTGAATATGATTCAAACAAAACATTAGCTGGTTTCCGGCTTTAAACCGGAGTCCCCGCAAAGTACTGTGGGGTTGTGTAGGATAAGCCCTCGACCGATTAGTATTCG
>NZ_NMOK02000030.1:0-229 GCF_003399985.2 Paenibacillus sp. ATY16
AATACCTGATCACGATGATGATCAGATAAATCGTTTGAAAATGGCGCCGTGCGTCAGACGTGATATCATTTGTTCAGCTTTGATGGAATTTGTATGGGGCCATAGCTCAGCTGGGAGAGCGCCTGCCTTGCAAGCAGGAGGTCAGGAGTTCGATCCTCCTTGGCTCCACCAATACAATTACCGTCTATTTTTGTTCCTTGAAAACTGGATAGCGAAAGATGAAACATCC
>NZ_NMOK02000031.1:0-323 GCF_003399985.2 Paenibacillus sp. ATY16
CCGCCGTCAACGTTCCGGCCGTAATCGTTGCTCCTAGCAACGCATTCAGCGTGCCCGCTGTGATTGTTGCGCCAGACACTGCCACCGTGCCGCCCGACAGCGCAACTGTCCCTCCGGAGATAGCCACCGTACCGGCTGTAATCGTGGTGCCGAGCACGGCTGTAATCGTTCCGGCTGTAATGGTTGCTCCCAGCAACGCATCCAGTGTTCCTGCCGTGATCGTCGCGCCGGACACTGCCACCGTGCCGCCTGACAGCGCAACGGTCCCTCCGGAAATCGCCACCGTACCGGCTGTAATCGTCGTGCCAAGTACGGCATTTAAC
>NZ_NMOK02000032.1:0-128970 GCF_003399985.2 Paenibacillus sp. ATY16
ATTGAGCGATCACCTTTTGAGACGGCCCCTTGTTTTCTTGTTTAGATCAAAGAAAGGGTGAACGATAAGCTGTAAGCCCGGTTAGCGAATAGCTTATAATCCGGATGAATAGGAGCACCCCAGCTGTCATCGCCGCCAACGCCCATTTGCTTGTCGTTTACGCGTACGACGGTTTTGGACGGGACAGGCAGTTTATACGGATGGTCGCTTGCTTCAAGCTCATCCGGCGTCCAAGGAAGGGCATTGATTTCCATAACGGCGGCGCTGTCAAAGCGAATACCGTTTCCATCGACGCCGTTTGTAAGCTCTGCGTAACGGACATCGGTCTTATTGCCGCATTCCTGAGGACGCAGGTAAGGAATAAATTGGTCTTTAACCGAACCGCTGTATTGGCCTAATTTCGCGCCGGTTTTGCGATCCCAGTAACTATCCTGCGGCCCTAAGCCATACCAGGAGATGGTATCCAGACTGCCGTCAAGAACAAGCATCATGCCGAATTCCGGTATTTCAGGCAGCTTGTCGCCGCCAGGCATCAACTGCTCGCGGATATCAATCGAGCCGTTGGCATGAACCGTATAGCTGATTGTAAGCAAAGACGCGGGATTTGTAGCCAGTTGATGCACCGTTGTGACATGGCAGCGATCTTGAGCTGCGGTCCATGCAAACTGAATGAGCTGCTTGGTGCTTCCGGCATCCTTCCATACCAAGCAGCGCTCCGGCATTTTGTTTCCGAAGTCATTATCGGTAGCTGCACGCCAGAAGTTAGGACGAATCGGTTCAAGCAAATTTTCTTTGTTACCTGCACGGTAAGATACGATATCGCCAGTCAGACGGCTAAAGGTAACCGATAATACGTTGTTACTGATTTGCAGCGACTCGGGTTCTTCGTTTAACCGCAGAGGAGCATGAACGGCATCGGTAACGTTGCTGTAAACCTCCACCACGCGTGGCGATAGGATAAACTGCTCCCAAGCGATTTCATGGCCGGCTTCCGCCCATTTCGATTCCTCCGGAATAACGAAGGAAATGGTCAGAACCGCTTCTTGTTCGCAGAACGAATGACTGTACGGTACCGTTACTTCCGTAGTCTCGCCCGGTGCCAGCGACATCTTCAGTACATCCTTCTGAACGGTTTTTTCTTCATGTTGAATTTCCCATTTCAAGTCGTAAACATTAAGGTCCGTGAACAAGTTTTTATTCGTTACGCGAATCGTCTGAGCCGCAAGATTGATATCAGAAATCGCAATGTTCTGGTAGCATTTTTTCACTTCATGCAGCTTTGGAGTAACGGTACGGTCAGCAAACAGGAGGCCATTGCCGCTGAAGTTGCCGTCATGCGGTGATTCGCCGAAGTCGCCCCCATAGGCCAGATATTCCACGCCGTCAGCTGTTTTGGTCCGGATCGCCTGATCTACCCAATCCCATATAAATCCGCCCTGCAAAATCTCGTATTTGTCGAACAGCTCCGTGTATTTATGAAGCCCGCCGCAAGAGTTGCCCATCGCATGGGAGTATTCGCACAGGATATAAGGTTTTTTCGGATTATGAAGGGCATATTGCTCAACTTCGTTAGGACGAACATACATCGTGGATTCCATATCCGACGCAGCTTCGGAAGGGCGGTAATGGAACACGCCTTCGTAATGCACAAGCCTTGTAGGGTCGGCTTCCTTCAAATAGTCATGCATAGCGATAAAGTTATCGCCGCCAAAGGATTCATTGCCAAGCGACCAGATGACCACCGAAGGATGGTTCTTGTCCCGCTGGAACATCGAATTGCAGCGATCCAGCACGTTGGCTCTCCACTCCGGATGGCTGCCCGGAACCGTATGGGCAGGCAAATCCTGCTGACCGAAGGTCCAGGAACCGTGCGTTTCCAGATTCGTCTCATCAATGACGTATAAACCGTATTCGTCGCATAGCTCGTACCAGACCGATTGATTCGGGTAATGGGAGGTCCGGACCGCATTAATGTTATGGGTTTTCATAAGCTTGATATCCCGGATCATATCCTCTTTGGACAATGCCCGGCCGGTATCGCAGGAAAACTCATGGCGGTTTGCGCCTTTGAAAATAATCCGTTTGCCGTTAATCCGCATCAATCCGTCCTTGATCTCGAATGTTCGGAAGCCCACCTTGCTGCTATGCGTTTCGATTAGACCGGCACTATTCTCAACCGATAACACCAGCGTATATAAATGAGGAGCTTCGGAGCTCCATTTGAGCGGGTTCTCCACATGACCGGTCAACGAAAGCTGGTGCTCGCCGTCACTTACAAACGAGTGGGTAATTGCCACTGGTTCCGTCCATACAGCCTGTTGATTGGCATCGTACAATTGAGCTTCAACACGGATGCCGTCCGCTGCTTCGTTAAAGTAATTTTCGAGGGTAACACTAACTGCTAATTCGGCATTTCGATACTCTTCGTCCAGGTTGGTACGCGCAAAGAAGTCCGAGATATTCACCTTTGGCTTCGAATACAAGTACACATCGCGGAAAATACCGCTGAGGCGCCAGAAGTCCTGATCCTCCAGCCAGCTCGCATCGCACCAGCGGTACACTTCTACGGCCAGCTTGTTGTGGCCGCTCGTTAAGTAAGGAGTAATATCAAATTCGGACGGGGTAAAGGTGTCTTCGCTATAGCCGACCAGCTCGCCGTTCACCCAGACGTAGAAGGCGGATTCAACGCCTTGGAAGCTCAAGTATACCGGTTGACCGTTCCAGGATTCCGGAACCTGAAAGCTTCGGATATAGGATCCAACCGGATTGTATTTGGTCGGGGCAAATGGCGGCTGCAATTCCGGTTCCGATTCGATCCATGGATAACGGATATTCGTATATTGCGGATAATCGAAGCCGTGGAACTGCCAATGGGATGGAACGGGCATGTCGGTCCAAGAGCTGGCGTCGTAATCCGATTGGAAGAAGTTCTGAATGCGCTTATCGGGCGTTTCGGCAAAGGCGAATTTCCAAACTCCGTTTAAGGACAAATAACGTTCCGAAGCCGTTTTATCGCCAATCAGAGCTTCTTCCACAGAGCTGTACGACATCATGGAAGCGTGTGCAGGAATACGGTTGATTTGGAAGATTTCAGGGTTATTGTTCCATTCCGGATAGCCGTTTGCAGGTGGCTGATAATTAAGTTTGGCTCGCAAAATTCTCATCTCCTAAAATTCAATGATAGTATATTCATAGTATAGTAAGGAATGTATACTTATAAAATATAAGGATTTTACATTCATCTCTTAAAATATGAAACGAGGTCTTCCTGATGGAGGGTAATTATTTCTTTTGCTCGCAGGATGAAACATCCGGTCTTCCGATCTTTGCAACGACGGTTGGCTACTGGGAGCATCAAATGGAAACCGAACGCCCGGAAGGCTTTCCCGATTACTTGATGCATCAAGTATTGGAGGGCTTAGGAGAGGTCGTTGTGAACGGCAAGGCTTATAAAGTGGAAGCCGGCGATGTTTTTTTTCTCTATCCGGGCATACCTCATTCCTATAAGCCGCTGAATCAGAAATGGAAGGTATCGTGGGTATCGTTTAACGGCCGCGAAGCGGACCAGCTGCTGTTGTTCGCCGGAATCAGCGAATCGGGAACAGGAAAACTGAAGACCAATGAGCTCATCAAGCCGTTGGAACAGATGTTGAACTTGGCCATGGACAATGATCAGGAGGCTGACCTCGAACGATCGAAGCTGTTATACGGCCTGTTAATCGATCTCAAATATCAATTGCTGTCCCCGTCCTATTCGGATCAGGAGTTCGACCGGGTGAAGCCCGTCCTTCATTATATAGAGAACAATCTGCAAAAACCGATGACGCTTACCGAGCTGGCGGAGGTGGCGGCCGTTACCCCCCAATACTTATGCAGAATGTTTCAGCAGACGATGAATATCAGACCGATGGAATACATTAACCAGCAGCGCATAAAACGGAGCAAGCAGCTTATGTTCCAGCACCCGGCGATGAGAATGTACGAGATTGCGGGCAGGGTTGGTTTCGAGAGCTCGAGCTATTTCGGCGTCGTATTCCGCAAGCTGAACGGGATGAATCCCGAAGCGTTCAAGAAGCTGCACGGATTGGTTCCGTAATCGCATTGACGCTGGAGTTGAAACGGCTTAAAGTTGATCTTGCAAGGGCTTACACAATATGGGTTGTTGATAATGGAGGAATAGGAAATGTCGTATCCGAAGCTGTCCGAATCATTTGTGGTCCAACGATTAGCCCCGCCAACCGGGAAAATCCGAATCGTTCTCGATACGGATACGTTTAACGAAATTGACGATCAATTCGCCGTAGCCTACTCTTTGCTGTCGAATGAGAGAATGGAAGTCGAGGCTTTATACGCCGCCCCGTTCTTCAACGAATTATCCAGCAGCCCGGGCGACGGCATGAGAAAAAGCTATAACGAGATTTTGAAAATACGAAAGCTGCTCAAACGCGAGGACGTTCCGGCCTTTCAGGGCTCGGAGCAATACTTGCCCGGTGCCGAGCTGCCTGTTGAAAGTGATGCGGTCCGTGATCTGATTAAGAGGGCGCTGCAGCGTGAAGCCGACGATCCGCTGTATGTGGTAGCTATTGGAGCGATTACGAACGTGGCAAGCGCCATTTTGACGGAACCGGGCATTATCGAAAAGATTGTAGTGGTGTGGCTTGGGGGCCATACATTGGAGTGGGGAGATACAAGTGAGTTTAATTTGTCCCAGGACTTGCATGCCTCCAGAGTCATTATGGACAGCGGCGTGCCGCTTGTTCTAATTCCTTGCATGGGAGTTGCTTCGAATCTGAGGACTACGTTATCCGAAATTCGGGATTACGTGCAGCCGGAGGGGGAGCTGGGGCAATATTTGTACGAGACTTACCGGGATTGCGCGGATGATCATTATGCCTACTCCCGAGTTATCTGGGATATCTCTACGATAGCCTGGCTGAATAATCCGAAATGGGCACCATCGCAGCTGCTTCCTAGTCCACGCATTGCGGAAGACTTCCGTTGGAGCTCAGACCCTTCAAGGCATCTCATCCGTTACGTGCGATATATTGACAGAGATGCGGTGTTTAAGGATTTGTTCCTGAAGATCAAACAATTCCGTTGAAATCTGATAGTCCAGCAAAGGCGCTTTGCAAGCCGTAAAGCGCCTTATAAACGGACGGGGGACCCGTATGAGCGATGTGCTGAAAAGCGATCAGCATCTGGAAAGCGAACATTTTCTATTTCATATTGAACCTTATGAGCTCAAGCAGGGTACGATGATTCCGCTGCACCGCCATGAATTCGTAGAACTCGTCTTTATTAGCCAAGGCTCGGGACTTCACGAATACGAAGGACAAACATTCCCTATTGCGGCCGGAGATGTGTTCATCATCGAACCCGGCATGGATCATGCGTATACGGTCGATCAGAGCGAAGGGATGGAGGTTGTGAATGTCCTGTTCGTTCCGGCTCTTCTCGAACGGGAGCTTGCCGTATTATCGGGAGTCACTTCGTTTATCGACTTTTATTATATGGAGCCGTTTCTGCGGTCGGATGTATCCTTCCAAGCGAAGCTTACCTTGTCTCCCCGGCAAATGCTGGACATCCGAGGAATATTGGAGCAGCTGATGAAGGAGTACGGAAATAAGGAAAACGGGTATCGTTTTCTAATCAAATCAAAGCTCATCGAGTTGTTTATCATCCTCAGCCGCATGTATGTCAATAACCGCAATCATTCCTTGCCTTCCATTCAGAACGACGGGGAAATGATCGCCCGCCTATGCGAATTCATTAAACGTCATCAATCCCATCCCTTGTCCCTGGAACAAATCAGCCAGATGGCGGGCATGAGCCAAAGCAAGTTTACCTTGCTGTTCCGCCAAATGACCGGAATGTCCTTCGTGGAATTTCGTAACGACCAGCGAATTCAGCTTGCCAAGCAATTATTGGCCGCTTCAAGCGACAAGATTGCCCGCATTGCGCTGGATATAGGGTACGAGGACTTGAGCCATTTCAATCATGTGTTCAAGAAGCTCACGGGAGAAACGCCAAGCCATTACAGAAAGCGGATGAAAGGACGCTCCGAATCAGGCGAGCCTAGGGAATAGTCCGCCGGTCAACACGTCACCCTTCCGGAAGCCAAGCCCGTCGGTACATACATGGTTCGCGCCGCTGTAAGTCGTGCCGTCCGGCATATAGACGATAGCAAGAGCGCGGCGGGGGTTATCGGTCTCGTTGGCATGGGCATAGTGAAAGGTGAGTCCGTCGTGGAAGGAGCAGCTGCCGGCTTTCATCCGCACGACGGCTGCCGTATTGCGATCCACATCCTTGGCGCCATCATTGGAGAAGATATCTTCCGGATTAACAAGGTCGATCGATTTTAAGTTTTTGATTTTTTGCGACTTAGGCACCATCATCAAGCATCCGTTATGCTCGTCCATATCATCCAAGGCAATCCAGATGGACAAAGCGCCTGGCTCGTTCATCGGCCAGTAAGGCAAGTCCTGGTGCCAGGGCGTTGGCTTCGAATCCTGAGGCATCTTCAGCAAGGCATGATCGTGAAAGAGCCGCACGCCGCTTGCTCCGGATAACTGCTTGGCAGCGTCGGCAAACCGGCGGGACAACACAAACCGGGCCATTCCTCCGTGATCCCGCCACGTATTAACCCGTTGATTCAACACTTTGTAATAGAGATCCCCCGAGGCTGCCGTTTGCGTGGAGCGCCCGTTTTGCACCGCCATCGTCTCTTCCAGGTAGCCCCGCAGCTCCTCGACCTCCTCCGCAGACAACATGTCATCGATTTGAACAAATCCATTCTCCCTGTAATAGCGTACTTGCTCTTCGGTTAATACTTTCATGCTGTCCAACATAAACGTTCACCCTTTCTGATTCTGTGATTTCATCCTTAGCATATAGGCTGGACGCCTGCTATTCTTGGTGAATCAACCGAAAAACAAGGGGAAATCGCCATAAGCGAAAATCGACTTTACCGGCAGCTGCGCCTGTACTCCACGGGGGTCATCCCGGTGACCAGCTTAAACTTTTTATAGAAATAGGATTCGCTTTCAAAGCCGCATGCCTGGCACACGGAGGCGATGGTATCGCCCGTCAGCATCAGCTTTTCTTTGGCTAACATGATTTTTTTGATCAGCATATATTCGCTTACGTTCATGCCGGTATGCTGTTTGAACACTCTGGAGAAATGGGCATACGTTACGGATGCTTTCGAGGATAGATCGGCGAGACTCATCTCTTGCGATCCGATATGAGCATCAATATAATCGAGGATCACTCTGATCCAGGACGGCTCGGAGCTGGAGCTTCTCGTATGCTCGGTCTCCTTCAGGGCCATCCGGTTCAACGCGATAAGGAAATCATAAAGCCTGACGGCAATAGCCGCCCGATAGCTCGGAAGCCGGTTAAGCCATTCTTCATTCATTACTTCAATCAGGCCGGAAAAAGCCTGGCGCTCGTCAAGGGATGTCTCCAGCTTATAGCTTTTGCTTTTCCGTGCTTGCTCGAAGCAGCGAAGCAGCGAATGGGATTCACCGAATTCCATGGGCTGAATGAAACGGGGCGCAAAGAAGATTGCGCTGGAGGTCACGGGCGAGAGCTCTTCCGGGAACGCGCGATGAACCGTATTGCCGGGAATAAGAAACACATCGCCGGAATTCATTTCGTAAAAGCTGTGATTGATGAAAAAGGTCCCTGCGCCGGAATACACAAAAACAATCTCGTACCAGTCATGCAGATGGTCGGGTAGTTCCCGCTGCGGCGATTTCGTATCCCGATAGACAAGGCTGAACGGGAATTTATCCGTTTCCTCGAAGCGTTTGTGTATGGTTTGCATGACTTCGTCTTCCTTTCTGCCAGTAACTACTTCGATGATAGCAAATTAGAGCATAAAATAACAGGATTAGAGCGTTTTCATGTGTGATTATGCTGATGTAGAATGAACTTATATTCTTCTATAACAGGAGTGAGACTCTTTGAAATATAGAAAGCTTGGCAAGACCGGACTGCAAGTATCGGCACTTAGCTTTGGCGCTTCTTCGCTTGGCTCCGTGTTCCGCGAAACGGATGACAATGAAAGCATGCGCACGGTTCATGTGGCAATAGATGCCGGCATTAATCTGATCGACGTATCGCCTTATTACGGACTCAAGAAAGCGGAAACGGTGCTCGGTCAAGCATTGAAGAGCATTCCGCGCGACCGTTACTATTTGTCTACGAAAGCAGGCAGATACGGGGCGGATGCATTTGATTTCAGAGGAGAAACCATTGTCGCAAGCGTGGAAGAGAGCCTGCAGCGCCTGCATACCGATTATTTGGACATTCTGTTCCTTCATGACATTGAATTCGTAGAGCCGGCTATTATTTACGAAGAGGCGATCCCCGCTATTCAGCGGTTGAAAGCCGAAGGGAAAATCCGAAATACCGGCATTTGCGGGCTGCCGCTCAGCTTATTTGAAGAGTTCCTGCCTAACGCCGACATCGACGCCATCATCTCGTATTGCCATTACTCCTTGAATGACACAACGCTTGAAACGATTCTCCCTTTAATAGAGGAAAAGAGAATCGGACTCGTAAATGCATCGCCCCTATCGATGGGCTTGCTGGGAACGCGGGGTACGCCGGATTGGCATCCCGCCAGCCGGGAGGTAAAAGAGTTATGCAAGCGGGCAGCGGAGCATTGCGCCGCGCAGGGCGAGGATATTGCCAAGCTTGCGGTTCAATTTTCCACCATGAACGAGCGGATTCCAACAACGCTTGTCAGCACGGCTAATCCTTCAAACATTGCAAAGAACGCGATGTGGGTCGATGAGCCGGTTAATCTTGAGCTGCTTGGGGAAGTTAGGAAAATTCTAGCGCCTATTATGAACGAGACTTGGGCGAGCGGTATACCGTTTTATAATAAGAGATAGAGGAGACGTTGCATGATGAAGGGGATTGTATGCGAGCAAATTGAGCAATTCAGGTATGCGGATCTCGAGGAGCCGGTGTTTACGGCCGGTGAAGCGATCGTATCGGTGAAACGGGTCGGCATCTGCGGAACGGATCTTCATGCTTATAAAGGAAATCAGCCGTTCTTCACTTATCCGCGTATACTCGGCCATGAGCTGTCGGGTATTATCGAACAAATCGGTGATAACGAGGAAGGCTTCAAAGCCGGCGATCAGGTTGCCGTTATCCCTTATTTGCATTGCGGGAAATGCGTGGCATGCCGGCATGGAAAGACAAACTGCTGTACATCGATTCAAGTGCTGGGCGTCCATGCGGATGGAGGAATGCGCGAGAAAATTTCCGTACCGGTTACGCATCTGCTCAAAGCGGACGGCTTGAGCCTGGAGCAAGCGGCCATCGTGGAACCGTTCAGCATCGGAGCGCATGCCGTACGGAGGTCGGGACTTGCGGCCGGCGATACGGTGCTCGTGATCGGAGCGGGTCCAATCGGCCTTGGCATCATGGCTCTCGCCAAGCATGCGGGCGCGAATGTTATCGCAATGGATGTGAATAACGAACGGCTGGACTTTTGCAAGCAGTGGGCAAAGGTTGATCATGCCGTTAATGCGCTGGATGATCCGTTCTCCCGGTTGGAGGCTTTGACGGGCGGCGATTACCCGACCATCGTATTTGATGCCACGGGAAACACCCATTCCATGTCGGCAGCGGTTCGTTACGCGGCGCATGGCGGGACGCTTGTGTACGTGGGTTTAGTAAAAGGCCATATTTCTTTCGATGATTCCGAATTCCATAAACGGGAGCTGACCATTATGGGAAGCCGTAATGCAACGAAGGAAGATTGCCTCCATGTACTGGAGGTTATCCGTGCCGGAGGCATTGACGTTGACAGCTACGTGACTCATCTTGTGCCGTTTGACGAAATGGCGGATCATTTCGAATCCTGGCTGGATCCCGCTAACAAAGTGATTAAAGCGATGATAGAATGGCCTTAAGGAAAAGGAGGCAGCGCATGAAAATAGATTCCCATCAGCATTTCTGGATGTTCAACGAGCGGGATTACGGCTGGATGTCCGCGCAGCACAAGGCGATTCAGGCTGACTTTCTGCCGGAGCATTTGAAGCCCTTGCTTTTGCAAAACGGATTTGACGGTTCCATTGCCGTTCAGGCCCGGCAGTCGCTTCAGGAAACGGAATGGCTCTTAGACTTGGCGGATCGTTATTCCGAGATAAAAGGCGTTGTAGGCTGGGTAGATTTATGCTCGCCGGAGATTGAGCGGCAGCTGGAGCAATATGGCAATCACCCTTTGCTTAAAGGGGTTCGCCATGTGGTGCATGACGAGCCGGATGACCGCTTTCTATTGAGAGAGGATTTCAGAAATGGCATAGCTTCTCTGGAAAAGTACGGTTTAACCTACGATTTGCTGTTGTTTCCCAAACATCTTCCTTATGCTGCCGAGCTTGTGGAAATGTTCCCTAATCAGCCTTTTGTCCTTGATCATATCGCGAAGCCGGATATTGCCAATAAAGGATTTGAGCCGTGGGCTCAGAATCTGGCAAGACTCGCGGCTTATCCGAATGTCTGCTGCAAGCTGTCCGGCATGGTCACGGAGGCGAAGTGGGGCAATTGGCAGGAGAATGATTTCGCCATCTATCTGGATACCGTGTTTCAATGTTTCGGAATCGAGAGGCTGATGATTGGCTCGGACTGGCCGGTTTGTACGTTAAGCGGTACCTACGAGCAGACGATAAATATCGTAAGGCATTACCTGGAAGCTTTTACGGAAGAGGAACAATCGCTTGTTTTAGGCAGGAACTGCGCAAGATTTTATGGAATAAAGTAATAAATTCATAGATTTCAACTTATATCCCCTACAAAAAGGAGCAAGGCTGCTATGAAGTTGCAATACAACCGTCCATCGGTCAGATGGACCGACGCGCTGCCAACCGGGAACGGACGTCTTGGAGCGATGATGTTTGGCGGATCGGAAATGGAACGCATCCAGTTAAACGAAGATACCCTTTGGTCCGGCGGCCCCCGCCACGGTGATAATGACAACGCTGTCAAAGTGCTTCCCGAAGTCAGAAAATTGATCGAAGAGGGGCAATATGCGGCAGCCGACCGGTTATGCAAGCAGATGATGGGGCCATATACGCAATCCTACCTGCCTATGGCTGATCTCTATATAAAATTCCTGCACGGGAACACGATGAAAAATTACCGGAGAGCGCTCCATCTTGATGATGCAACTTCAACGGTTGAGTATCAAATCGGCAACGTGACTTATACTAGACGTTTGTTTGTATCTTATCCGGATCAGGTTGTTGTGCTTCGACTCGAAGCGAGTCAGCCGGGGAAGCTGAATTTCCTTGCCCGGCTTGAGAGCCCGCTGCGGTACGAGACGGATTTTGACAAGGATAGCCTGATATTGCGCGGAGACGCGCCGGAGCATGTGGACCCGAGTTACTACGACACGGAAATGCCTGTTAGGTATGGCGAGCCGGGCAGTGCCAACGCAATGCGGTTTGAAGGCCGATTGGCAGCCCGGCTGGAAGAAGGACAAGCTTCTTACGGCCATGACGGGCTACGCGTTACGGGCGCGACGGCCGTCACTCTTATTTTCAGCGCGGCAACCAGCTTTAACGGCTACGACCGTTCACCGGGAAGCGAAGGCAAGGACGAGTCGGCGGAAGCTTACGCTTACTTGGAGCAAGCGAAGAAGCTTTCCTATGAATCGCTCTTGCAAAGACATATTGAAGATCATAGGAAGCTGTTTAATCGCGTGGAGCTGAGTCTTGGCGAGTCGATTGCGCCGCCTGATTATCCGACAGACGCGCGAATCCGGGATTACGGGGCAAGCGATCCGGGGCTTGTGGAGCTGCTTTATCATTACGGCCGTTATCTGATGATCGGAAGCTCCCGTAAAGGAACCCAGCCCGCGAATCTGCAAGGCATTTGGAACGAAGAGACAAGAGCGCCCTGGAGCGGCAACTATACGCTTAACATAAATGCGGAGATGAACTACTGGCCTGCGGAAACCTGTAATTTGGCCGATTGCCATACGCCGCTGCTGGATTTCATCGGGAATTTGTCCAAGAACGGCCGGAAGACCGCTTCAACGAATTACGGCGCTGCGGGCTGGACCGCGCATCATAACAGCGATATCTGGTGCCATTCTGCGCCGGCTGGCGATTACGGTCACGGGGATCCGGGCTGGGCGTTCTGGCCGATGGGCGGCGTATGGCTCTGCCAGCATTTATGGGAGCATTACGCATTTGGATTAGACGAGGCGTTCCTGCGGGATAAGGCTTACCCGGTCATGAAAGAGGCGGCCTTATTCTGCCTGGACTGGCTGCATGAAGACAAGGATGGCCGGTTGATTACGTCGCCATCGACCTCCCCGGAGCATAAGTTCCGTACGGCAGATGGCCTGGCTGCGGTCAGCGCCGCGTCTACCATGGATTTATCGCTTATCTGGGACTTGTTCACGAATCTGATTGAGGCTTCAACGATTCTTGGCGTTGATGAACCATTCAGAGAGCGGCTCGTTGACACTCGCAGCCGGCTTCATCCGCTGCAAATCGGCGAGAATGGAAGACTTCAGGAATGGTCGAAGGATTTCGAAGACGAGGATCAATTCCACCGTCATGTCTCTCATTTGTTCGGCGTCTATCCCGGTCGCCAACTGACATGGGGAGAGACTCCGGAGCTTATGGCAGCGGCCCAGCGTTCTCTCGAAATCCGCGGAGACGGCGGCACGGGCTGGAGTCTAGGCTGGAAGGTTGGATTATGGGCGCGCTTTGGCAACGGTAACCGGGCATTAGGGCTGCTGTCTAATCTATTGACTCTAGTAGAGGAAGGCAACACGAATTATCATCATGGCGGCGTATACGGCAATCTGTTCGATGCCCATCCGCCATTCCAGATTGACGGCAACTTCGCTGCGACTTCCGGAATCGCCGAGCTGCTTGTACAATCCCATCAAGGCTACCTGGAGCTGCTGCCATCCTTGCCGGATGCCTGGCCGAAAGGTTATGTGAGGGGATTGCGGGCGAGAGGCCATTTCGACGTATCGCTCCAATGGGAGCAAGGGGCTGTTACAACCGCGGAGATCGTTTCCAACTCGGGCGGAATGTGCCGGATCCGGTCGGCTGCAGCGCTTCGCGTGGAATCGGATGGTATTGCGATTGCAGCAGCATTGGATGAGCAAGGCTTATTGTCATTCGAGACGGTTGCAGGCGGAAGATACCAATTGATCAAGGCATAGTGAGGTTAATATAAAGGAGTTTTCTCCTTCAATAACGAATATACTTTTGGTCATTGAAAGCAATTGAAAGCGAAGGAGATTATCGATCATGTTAGATCAGACAGCAGTCAGCCAGATTAAATCAGCGCTTAGAAAAAGCATCGATAACAACGAGGTAGCCGGCGCCAGCTTTATGGTGATTAAAGACGGCGAAGAAATTTTTTATCATGAAGACGGACTAGCCGACCGCGAAGCGGGACGCCCGGTAGAGCGTAATACAATCTTCCGCTTATATTCGATGACCAAGCCCGTTACGGCAACGGCCGTTATGATTCTGATGGAGCGCGGAGAAATTGACTTGTTTGATCCGGTCAGCCAATACCTGCCGGGCTTCGAAAATCAACAGGCCGAGGTTAACGGCGAGCTTGTGCCCGTGGAACGGGAAATGAATATTCATGACCTGCTTGATATGACTTGCGGCCTGGTATACGGCGGAGCTCATGCGGCAGGACAAGCTACGGAGGCTTTGTTCAGAGAGATTGACGAACGCCTGTTAGGAGAATCTCCGATGGGCACCGTGGAAGCCATGAACAAGCTGGGCGAAGGCCCGCTTGCCTTCCAGCCGGGAACCTCCTGGACTTATGGCACATCGGCAGATGTGCTCGGCGCAATCGTCGAAGTGGTAAGCGGCATGCGCTTCGGCGAGTTTTTGCGGAAGGAGATTTTTGGCCCGCTTGGCATGAAGGATACGGGCTTCTGGCTGCCGGAAGAGAAGAGAGGGCGTCTCGTCAAAACGTACTCAAGCGAGCAAAACGGAATGAGTCTCTTTACGGGCAATCATCTGGGCATTATTCATCAAATGGACCGTGAACCGGCTTTCGAGTCCGGAGGCGCGGGACTTGTCTCCACGATTGACGACGCGGCGAAATTTACGACCATGCTACTGAACCAAGGAAGCCTGGACGGCGTACGAATTTTACGTCCAAGAACGGTTCAATATTTAACGTCGGGAACGTTAAATGCCCGCCAGCAGCCTGCCTTTGACGCCTGGCATACGTTGACCGGTCACAGCTACGGAAACTTGATGCGCGTCGTGACGGACACAAAGACTGCGGGAATTCTGGCAAGTCCGGGAGAATACGGCTGGGATGGCTGGTTAGGCGCATACTTCGGCAACTTCCCTCAAGAAGGTTTGACTATTCTGCTTATGATCCAGAAGAAGGATGCGGGCACGACGCCGCTGACACGGAAGCTCCGCAATATTGTGATGAGCACCTTATAAGGAAACGCTGCTGCGCAATTGGCGCAGCAGCGTTTTTTTAGTATCCCGGCAGGTTCTCCGGATACGTCCGGTTCATATAATCCACATACGATTGGGCAAATATTAAATCCTGCAGCGCTTCCTTAGCCGTGCAAGGCGCCGGCCGATCGCCGCGGACGGCGGCAAGGAAATAACGTGCCTGATTGCGCATCGCGGAGACGTTCGGCAGAATGGGCTCGTAAGTAAGAGCTTCGTCGACGGTGGCGTTGTCTTTCTTGATCGTTACTCTTCCCGCGCGTTGGCGTGCCAGCGGGGCAGGCAGATCAATGCGGACATAGCCTTGTCGGAAACCTACCAGAATCTGTTCTTCCCACTCGTGGGAGGTGTGGTAAGGAGCCATCTCCAAGGTAATCGTAACGCCGCTGTCGCTCTCGCCGCTTAGCATAATACCGCGGCGGTCGCCGAAGGTAAGCTTGTAATTCTCTCCAAGCAGATGGCGGAACATATTCACCTGATGGATGTAATAATTGACGAAGTTGTCCAGCATTTGCGTCATTTTGTCCGTATATCCATCGGGACCTTGTTCCAGCAGGAGCGTGGGATAAGGCTCATCGCTGCCAATCGGCTGGTCTGCTCCGCCAACCCAATCTCCCGGCGGCATCGTAATCCGGATATATTGCAGTTCGCCAAAGCTGCCGGATGCTTTCCATTCTTCAATAACGCGCTTGGCGTATTCTACCGCCGGATCCGAACGTTTGTGGTAACCAATCATATGAAGGGTGCCGCTTTCTTCGCCTATCCGTACCATTTTGCAGCCTTCCCGCACCGTAAGAGACAGAGGCTTTTCCGTCAAAACCGGAATGCCAGACCGCAAAATATCCGGAATAACATTCGCATGGTTACGGAAGGGCTGAGGCGCAACAATGGCGTCAACCGATGCATGTTCCAGCAGCTCAAGATGGCTGCCGTAAACCTCCGATACGCCATAACGGTCGGCTACGAGCCGGGCCATCTGCTGCCGCGGCTCCGCCAAGGCAACCACCTCGCATTCCTCCTTCAGCACGGCGTAATTAGACAGATGCGCCATTTGCCCCATTCCGCCTACGCCTACAAAACCGATACGCAGCTTTGTACTCATCGTAATCGCTCCTTTGCCGGTCCGATATTTTCGAATAAATAAAGCCCGTCCTTGCCTGGCGCGACAATGTCCGGATAACCGTTGCCCGTCAGGTCTTGAATCCAGAAATAGATGCCCGTGCCGGATGCTTCACCTGCAGGTCCATAATCGATAACATGCTTGTCGAATCGTCCGTTATTGATGGTGTAGTAATAGATGCCAATCGGATCATGCGCTCCCGGATCGCCGTCGTTATGCGCACGGTAACGTTTGCCTGTAACGAGCTCAAGCTTGCCGTCGAGATCAAGGTCAACCAGCCAAAGATCATGGAACTGGGAAGCGGTGCCGTCAATCGTATGGCGGATCCAGCTGCGGGAGCCGTCTTCCGTCCGGCGCTGCTCATACCAGTGGAGTCCGTAATCATGCGCTTGACCAACAATCAGGTCGACGAGACCGTCGCCGTTCACATCATGGCCGATGACCGGCACGCTGGCTGAGCCAAGGGACCATTCGGCATGGAATGTCCAAGGCGTCCGATACGGATCTTCCGGCTGCTCCAGCCAGCCTCCGCTTAGGACAAGATCAACGCGGCCGTCCCCGTTAATATCGACAAAACCCATGCCATGCCCGCTTGGAGCATCTCCGATTATTATTTTCCGGAATTGGCCGGTTCCTTTGCCATCGGCGTCGCGCAACAACTTATAGAAAGCTTGAGGTTCGTTTGGGGTATTGGGGAAAATTTCGGGCACGCCGCAGCCGTCGATATCGTAAAATCGGATCGTCTCGATATTGCCGCATCGGTCAATGTCGGTCGTTTTCCAATCTTCTCCTGTAGTACCGGGATTGCGGCGCCATCTTAACGTTTCGGTAAACCAGGAGCCGGTGATGATATCAGGCCAGCCGTCACCGTCTACATCCATGGGGAAGTCGGAGAAATCATCGTGATATTCACCGATTTCCGCTACCTCGCAGATCCGGTGTCTGCGGTTAAATCCCGGTCCTTCGTACCAATAAGCCCCGCTAATAATGTCGGGCACACCATCGTTGTTTACGTCAAATACGGCGCATGCCTCGAATTTATCATCCGAGAGCTTTCGTTTCTTAAACTCCAGCATGAGGATACCTCCTAATAATAGCTATTGCTTATTGCAAATAGAGTGGAGAAACGATTATATTTCAAGTAATCGCGATTAACTAGAAAATAACGGAAATTAAGCCTGTTCTCAATGAGCGATCTTGCGAAACGGGCTATTCATTCTTGCGAATAGGAGGGAAAAGGATGGGAGTGTCTTCGCGAGTTCTAAGTCCGGCTTCACTGATCGGAGGCAGCGAATTCGATTGCCATGAAGCAAGTCCCTTTCAGCATCCTCTTCACCGGCATGAGTCATTCAGCGAGCTGCTATGGGTTGAAGAAGGCAGAGGGACATTTGTTGTCGACGGCAGGTCGTACGAGGTTGGGCCGGGAACCGTTCTGCTGTACCAGCGGGGGATATGGCATGAAGAATGGTCAACGCAGTATCCCTTCAGAGCTACTTATTTTGCTTTTAAAGGTCTGCAGGTGTGGGGATGCCCTCAAGATTACTTCCTTGAATCGGATCAGACGCCTGTCATACAACTAGGGGGGGAAATGGAGGAGTTCGCAAGGCTGGTGCGGGAATGCCTGGCCGAGCTGCATTCCGGGTTAGCGGAATCCAGGGCGGCAGCGAACCATTTGTTCGGACTAATGCTTGTGCGGCTGGCACGCCAAATACCGGGTGAATCAACGGAACGAAAGCTCGTCAAGCCTGCGGAAGCGGCTGTCCTAAAAGCCAGAAGCTACATCGAGGAAAACTATCAACAGCCTATCACGCTGGAACAGCTTGCTAAAGTGACCTTCGTCAGCAAGTACTATTTGTCTCATTTGTTTCACCGGGAGGTAGGGATGTCCGTCATCCAATTCCTGATTCGGTGCCGGATGGAAGCTGCAAAGCGCTACTTGATCATGACCGGGCGGCCGGTGAAGGAAATAGGAGAATTGGTAGGTTATCAGAGCGAGCCGACGTTCCATAACCTTTTCAAGAAGGTAACCGGTCTTACGCCGGGGCAATTCCGAGAGTCGGCAAGAGATTAATAAAAAATTATTTGATGCAGTTAACTAAAGTTAATTGGCTCTGAAAATGATATTTGCTAAGCTTGTCCTGCTCATTCAGTTAGAGGAGGACGAAGATCGTGTTTCGTAAATTAAGCTGCATGCTGTTGCTTATCGCAATAGCTTTCGTATTTTTGCCGACGGGAGGTGAAAAAAAGGCATTTGCCGCTGTGTCGGTCGAAGAGCTGCCATCGTCTTTTATCCCGCCGGAGACGCTTTCCGGGGCTATGGCTAGCGCGGTTGGGGGAAATAAAATCCTCTTAACCGGGGGACAAAACGCAAGAAACAATTCATTTTCGAAGAACTCTTACGTCTTCGATACGGTTGCTCAAACCTGGTCTTCCAATGCGCCTTCTTTGCCGGTGGCTTATCACGCGCAATCCATGCTGCCAAGCGGCAGCGTGCTTGCCATTGGAGGGAATGCGTTCATGAACAATGTGGGCTACGTCTACAACGACGCTGTTCGCATTTATAATCCTTCCGCAAACGCTTGGACCAATGCGGCGAATTTCCCGCATACGGTGCTGGGACATTCCCAGAGCACGCTGCTTGACGGCCGCGTGTTGGCCGTAGGCGGAGCGAACGAGATTTATTCCCCAAGCTCGGGCTCTACCTTGTACAACAACGCGTACATCTATAATCCCGCTGCGGACCGTTGGGATGAGGCTGCACCGCTGCCTATCGGTATTTACGGAGCGGCTCAGAGCACGTTGAAGGATGGACGCGTGTTACTTACCGGCGGTCTAAGCGGTTATGTCTATTCCTTTAACTCCTATATCTATGATCCCGCAGCAAACACTTGGACCAAGGTTGCTCAGATGCCTTATGACGGCGGGGATATTTTTTTCAGGCATTCGCAAGTGACTCTCGATAACGGGAAAGTATTAGTTATGGGCAATAGAACTTTTGCGCTGTACGACCCTTCCACAAATACTTGGAAAACGGATGTCCCGAATCCGGATCAATTGGAAAATGCAAGTCTAGTGGCGGTTGGATCGGACGTCTATGTCGTTGGGGGATACAATGATTCAACCTATGATTTGAATACAAAACTGTATAAGCTGACCTTCGATTTTAACCCGCCGTCCGCCCCAACCATAACGGGAGTCGGCAGCGCATGGAGCGCTTCCGATGTGGACGTGTCCATCGTGCCGGGAACGGATGCGGAAACGGGAGTTAACCGGACGGAGTACAGTTTATCCGGCGCGACTTCCGTAAGCTGGACCCCGTATAACGGTTCAGATCCGGTAAGAATTTCAAATTCGGGACAAACAACGATATCCGCGCGGACGGTAGATAATGGCGGGAATATAAGCGCTGTAACAA
Organism: Paenibacillus sp. ATY16; assembly: GCF_003399985.2. Lineage (NCBI taxonomy): Bacteria > Bacillati > Bacillota > Bacilli > Caryophanales > Paenibacillaceae > Paenibacillus > Paenibacillus sp. ATY16. Next base: position 19,019 of record NZ_NMOK02000032.1, read on the forward strand.
CCGCGGTTGTCAAGATTGACCGGACGCCGCCGACAACGCCAATGATCAGCCTGTCGCAAGCTGGCTGGAGTTCAACTTCGGTATCGGCCTGGTTCTCGTCATCGTCGGATCCGGGCGGTTCGGGTGTAGACCGGATCGAATACAGCCTCTCCGGAGCCGTTACCCAAGCTTGGAAAACCTATAGCGCGGGGTTCTCGATTCTCGCGCAAGGGCAGACGACGGTCCACGTGAGGGCTATTGATCAAGTCGGCAATATAAGCGGCGAAGGGACTGCAGTCATTAGGATTGATATGGCGCCGCCAGCAGCCCCCGCAATAACCCCGGCATCGGGAGCGTGGAGCAGTACGGATGTTACGGTAGCTATCCTGGACGGTACGGATACGGGAGGTTCCGGCGTTAACCGGACCGAATACAGGCTGACAGGCGCCTCTAACCTTAATTGGACGACCTATAATAGTCCGATCTTAATCGGGGCGAGCGGTCAGACCACCGTTGAAGCAAGAACCATTGATAATGCCGGTAATATCGGAACGAGCAAAACGGTAACCGTAAAGGTGGATAAAACCCAGCCAACGGCACCAGTCGTAACGCCGGATACGGCGAACTGGACAAATGCCGCGTCCGTTCAGGTTGCTGTCGCCGGGGGGGCGGATACAGGCTCCGGCGTCAACAGGACCGAGTATAGTCTTAGCGGTGCAACGACGCTCGGGTGGACGACCTATACCGGAAAGGTAACGATCAGTGCGGAAGGACAGACCACGCTAAGCGCCAGAACGGTGGATAACGCTAATAACATGAGTTCGATCTCGACAACGGTTGTAAAAATTGACCGAACCAAGCCTGCTTCTCCGATTATAACGCCTTCTAATGGCACTTGGTCCGCTTCCAACATAACGTTTACCGTTACAGCCGGAACGGATAACGGCGGTTCGGGAGCTGCACGAACCGAATTCAGCCTTAGCGGAGCAACAATTGTGGATTGGGCTACCTACCCGGGTACCGTGTTAATCAGCGCGGAAGGCCAGACAACCATTCACGCCAGAACCGTTGATCAGGCGGGCAATATAAGCACAGAACGAACGGCGGTCGTATCCATTGACAAGACAAAACCAACCGCTCCGGTCATTACGGCTTCGGCATCGGATTGGAGCTCGTCCGATGTGTCGGTAACGGTTGCCTCCGGAACCGATGCGGGAGGATCAGGCGTGAACAAAACGGAATACAAGCTGTCCGGAGCAATAACCAAAGACTGGACAACGTATACCGGTGTTCTATCGATAAGCGCCGAAGGCCAGACAACGGTTGAAGCAAGAACAACCGATAATGCCGGCAATACGAGTATGGCGGTTCCGGTTACGGTCAAGGTGGACAAAACAAAGCCCGCGGCGCCAATCGTTGCGCCGGATGTGACGGGCTGGACGAATGCCGCTTCCGTTAAAGTCACCGTAACGGCAGGAGCGGATAGCGGCTCAGGAATCGGGCGCACGGAGTATAGCTTAAACGGTGCCGTTTCACTTGGCTGGACGACGTATACGGGCCAGATATCCATCGCTGCCGAAGGCCAGACAACGATAAGCGCAAGAACGATAGACTTAGCAGGCAATATTAGTCCCGTATCGACAGGAACCGTGAAGCTGGACCGGACTCCGCCCGCAGCTCCGGTTATAAGCCCCGCAGGCGGAACCTGGTCGGGAGCTAACGTTACCGTAACGCTAACTGCCGGTGCGGATAGCGCCTCTTCGGTCGACCGCGTTGAGTATAAGCTGTCCGGTGCAACCACGCTGGGCTGGACTTCTTATTCAGCACCGATTCACCTTACGGTCGAAGGCCAAACGACGGTTACGGCAAGGACGGTAGACAAGGCAGGGAACATAAGCGAAGAATCAGAGGAATCGCAAGGGCTTGATTTTACGCCGCCTGGTGAAACGCTGCTGTCTCCCGACGTATCCGGTTGGAATGCGGGAGATCGTGTAACGGTAACCGCAACAGCGGGAACCGATAACGGAGGATCCGGTGTGAAAGAAGTGGAGTATAGCCTGTCCGGTGCTGCCAATTCGGATTGGAAGCCTTACACGGGCCCCATTATCGTAACCGTGGAAGGTCAAACCGAGGTGTTTGCAAGAACGATAGATAAAGCAGGCAACAAAGGAACAGCTTCCAAAGCGACCGTTCAGATTGACCGAACCGCTCCGGAGCATCCTCAAATAGAGGTTTCCGCCGACAAGTGGACGAACTCGGGCGTTGACGTTACGATCACGCCGGGGACAGATCCTTTATCCGGCACAAGCATTACCGAGTATAGCTTGACTGGAGCAGTTGATGCGGATTGGAAACCCTATAACGGAAAATTTACCGTGAAGGCCGAAGGTCGGACAATGATTCACGCGAGAACGGTGGATCAGGCAGGAAATATAAGCGACATTGCTGACACAAGCGTATTTTTGGATAAAACAGCCCCATCCTCGCCGGGCATAGTCATCGATAAATCCGGTTGGGTTTCGGCGGATAAGGTGATGGTCTCGATCTTGCCCGGCGAAGACCAAGGAGGATCGGGAGTAAACCGAACGGAGTACCGTTTATCCGGAGCAGCGACAAAGGATTGGACGGTCTATTCCGAAACGGTTGGCATTGATGCCGAGGGCATTACGACGATCAGCGCAAGGACCATTGACCAAGCAGGGAATGTCGGAGAGGTTCGGGAAGGAAAGGTACAAATCGATCGATCGTTACCCGAGGCTCCGGCGGTTGTTCCCGATACGGAGGAATGGACATCGGCAAACGCCGTGAAGGTAACCATTACGGCAGGCTCCGATCGCGGTGAATCCGGCCTTGACCGTACCGAATACCGCATTACGGGTGCCGGAGCGAAGGATTGGACGAGCTATGAAGGAGAGCTGTCGGTTACGGCGGAAGGAGAGAGTACGATCAGTGCGAGGTCAATCGACAAAGCGGGTAATAGCAGCCCAGTCGCGGCAGCGACAGTTCGCATTGACCGGACTCCGCCGGTATTGCCTGTCGTATTGACGCCGGAGAACAATGAGGTTACGAGCGATAACAAACCGGTAATTTCAGGCACTGCCGAAGCAAACTCCGAAGTTTCAATTAAAATCGATGATCAAGCGCTGCCAGCCGTCATTACCGACGGTGAAGGGAAATGGAAGGCCCAGCCGGTGTTCTCGTTAGCGGATGGTACTCATCATGTGCGGATTACGATCCGGGATTCCGTGGGCAATGCCTCCGCAGATTCCGTTGAACTGGTGTTTATGATTGATTCTACCGCGCCTGCAGCCCCGATTATTGAAGCCCCGGCAAACGGTGCTATTACGGGCAGCAGCAAGCCAGTGCTTAAAGGACAAGCAGAGGCGGGCTCAAAGGTTACGATTTATATGGACGATACGGCCGTAACAATGATTAAAACCAACGAAAACGGCAATTGGAATTACCCGATAACCGAGGCGCTCAAGGATGGGGTTCATATCGCGAAAGCCGTTGCCGAGGATTCCGCAGGCAATGTCAGCGAGGACTCAATTTCCGTTTCTTGGACGGTAGACACCAAGGCACCGGAAGCGCCGGTTATTGTTGAGCCGAAAGATGGAGCCGTTACGAAGGTGAACAAAACGACCATTTCGGGTACGGCGGAAGCGGAAGCGGCTATTACTGTTTATATAGATAGCCATAAAGCTGCTGAAGGAAAAGCCAACGAATCTGGCGCATGGTCGATGACTCTTGCGGAGGAATTGCCCGACGGCGAGCATTCGATTTCCGCCATGGCTTCGGATGAAGCAGGCAATAAGGGGCCTCAATTGGATGAAGTAACATTTACGATAGATACAATCGCTCCCGAATGGGCTGACGTATCGGCTCCAATCGAAGGGGCGCTGCTCAATACGGACAAACCTCTGATTCGGGGGGATGCGGAGGCAGGCGCATGGATTCTATTAACGCTGGACGGAGCTGCAATGGAGCCTTTTCAAGTTAATGAAGAAGGTGAATGGTCCTTTGTTTCTTCGGATGGTTTAAGTGACGGCAGCCACCAGGTGAAGGTCAAAGTGGCCGATGCCTCAGGCAATGCGAAGGAAGAGGCCGTACAGCTGAATTTTGTCATTGATACGACTGTCCCATCGGTTCCGCTTTTCAATAAGCCGGTTGAAGGTTCAAAGACAAACCAGACAAAACCCGAGATTGCCGGAACAGCGGAAAAGCACGCTGAGATTACGATTCAGCTGGATGGCGAGACCGTTGGTAAATCGGAAGCCGGCGATGACGGCAGGTGGAGCTTTGTACCAAGCCAGGCTCTCGCAATTGGAGCGCATATCGTTCAAGCTAAAGCAAAGGATGCTGCCGGCAATGAAAGCGGCTTAACTCCCGAATATCGCTTTGAGATTGTATCCAGCAATGCGAATTTAAGCACGCTTAAGCTTAGCGATATCCAAATGAACGAGCCGTTCAAGGACACAACGTTGAATTATACGGCGGGAGTTACGTATTCGGTATCCAAAACGAAAGTGACGGCTGTCCCAAGCGATGCGAATGCTAAAGTCGACGTTTTGGATGAAAAAGGAGAGCCGATGGGCGAATTCATTGATTTGGCAGTTGGCACTCAAACCATTACGGTTCGCGTTACCGCTCAGGATGGGACAACGGTACAGGCGTATACCGTGAAAATTACAAGATACAATCCGGTTAATCCGCCTCAGGTGGAGCCGGAAGAGCCCGGCAAGCTTGAGCTTGCCGCATGTAAGCCGGCATCTGACGGCACCTCCGGATTCGGCGATATGACCGGACATTGGGCGGAAACGACGGTAAAGGATGCATACGGCTGCGGAATCGTTCATGGGTTTAACGACGGTACGTTCCGGCCAGAAGGACAAGTCACGCGGGCGGAATTCGTCACCATGCTTATGAATGCGGTGATTGATCAATCAGGGTCTGCAGCACCTGAATTAGACTTTTCGGATAAAAACGGTATTCCGGCTTGGGCAGCCGAAGCTATAGCCAGAGCAAAAGAGTTCGGAATCGTGAATGGTTATGCGGATGGCTCGTTCCGGCCAAACGACCAGGTTACCCGGGCAGAGCTTGTGACCATGCTGGCCAAAGCGGCGGGGATTAAGCCGCTGGAACCGGAGAAGGTGAAGGCTTTGTTCTCCGACGCCTCGGATATTCCGGCGTGGTCTGCCGGCTATGTAGCCGCATTGCAGCAAGCAGGTATATTGCAAGGAAGAGGAGACGGCAAGTTCGTGCCGTCAGGTCAAGCTACACGAGCGGAGGCAGCAGTGCTGCTGCTGCGGATGATCGAATATTATCAAAATTAAAAGTAAGTGGAGCGAAAAACCATTGCCGAAACAGGCAATGGTTTTTTCTGTTTAATCCGTCCAGCCTCTCAAACTATTTTTGAGCAAAAAATGTCGAAATTTCAGTATAATAAAGATAATATTTCTGACTTAGAAGGAGAGCGTATGTTATTTTCCGAACCTATCCTATTAAAAACAAAAATACGACTTCCTGTTGTTAAGAAAAATCTTATTATCCGGGAGCGGCTGCTTGATTCGCTGGAGCAAGGGATGCAGGGGCGAATGGTGACGGTATGCGCTCCGGCGGGCTCCGGAAAGTCCACATTAATAGCGCAGTGGGCACAATCCGCCCGCATTCAAACCTCATGGGTGTCTCTGGATGAAAGAGATAATGATATAGCGAGATTTTGGCGTTATGTATTAAATGCTTATATCGAAACGGGCCCATCTTCTTTAGCGGATTCGCTTTCCGCTGTTGGAGCGCTTGTGTCGGGGTCAACGGTAAATGCGATCATTGATACGCTTCTGAACGAACTTGCCGCAACTCAAGATCCAATAGCTCTCGTGCTGGATGATTATCATCATATCGAGCGGGCGGAGATCCATAACAGCTTGTCTTATTACATAGAATACTTGCCTTCCCATCACCGGATTATTATCGCAAGCCGGGGAGAAATCTCCTTTGACGCGGCCAAATGGCTTGCGAGGGGAGAACGGACGGATATCGGCATGCAGCAGCTTCATTTTACCCAAGAGGAGACGCAAGAGTTCTGCAGATCGGCAGGGATTTATTTGGAGCAAAGGCATACCCGCAAGCTGTTTGAAAAAACGGAAGGATGGGTTGCGGGGCTTCAACTGGCTTCCATCTCGCTTCAGGCTCAGCAGGATATGGACCGGATTATCGCCGGCTTTGACGGAAGCAATGAAAAGGTTTCCTCTTATTTGTTCCAGGAGGTGCTCGACAAGCTGCCTCCGGGCGTGACGGACTTTCTGCTTCAGACCAGCGTATTCGAGCGCATGGACGCGGAGGTATGCAATCAGGCGTTTAACCGTTCGGACAGCCGCGAAATGCTGGAACAGCTTCGTATTCTCAATTTGTTTGTTATTCCGCTTGATAATCATAACGGATGGTTCCGGTACCATTCGCTCTTTGCCGAATTTTTGAAGAACCGTCTCCGCTCCCGAAGCCGTGAGCAATGGTTGAAGTATCATCATGCGGCTAGTCTGGCCTTTGCTGCCCAAGGGATGCTCGATAAGGCCATCGACCATGCGATAGCCGGAGAAAGCTACAAGGAAGCAGCGGAGAGGTTGGAACAATATATTCCGGATGCGCTGAAACAAGGCGAGCTAGCCTCGCTGCTTGAACGCATACAGGCGGTCTCCGAACATATCCCGATCCCGGCGAGTTTATTAATGTATCAGGCATTCGCGCATCTGCTGATGGGGCAGATGCATTTTTCCGCGGAGACCGTCGAGAAGCTGGAAACCATGTACGAACAGCCCGATACCGCGGCTGAGCTTGAACCTCTGCAGGGAGGCATGCTTTTCCTTCAATCGAACCTGCTCTTCTATACGGGGCGTTACGAGCAATGGGATTCGTTTGTCGGGTACCGGCTTCAAGGGGTGCTGCCGGAGGATCCCATCTTCTACAACTTTAATTACAATATGGTTGAGCCGCTCGTCAGGCGGACGGCTTTCGGCTTGAAGGGCATTTTGTCGGCCGATACCGAACGGATCGGTCAGCGGTTCGTATCCGTACTGGAGCAGCACGGGTGGGGGCAATCGCTCATTAATTTGTATGTGGTTCAAGCCCTAAGCGAAGGCTATTATGAATGGAACAGGCAAAGCGACAGTCTGCAGCTCATTCGCAAAATCGAGCAATCCGACAGGGCTAGGCAGACGGCAGGCTTGTTTATTCCTAACCGGATTACGCTGTCACGCCTTTACGCCGCTAACGGACAGTATCTGAAGGCGCATGAAGCGATTGACGAAGCCGTCCAAATAGCGGACCAAAAAGGCGAGTATCACTGGCTGTATCCGCTTCGCGCAAGCCGTGCCCATCTCTACGTCAAGGAAGACAATCTAGCGGAAGCCAAAGCGGAGATATCCAGACTGCGCCTGTCAGACCGCATTCAACCGGCATCCAACCGTTGGACCGAGTATACCGTCTACGCCAGGATACTGACCGCGCAAGGGAAAACAACCGAGGCTTTGAGGCAATTGGAATTTATCAAGTCCTCGATAGAACAGGACCCTTGCTTCCTTGTTCGGACGGAGATCAGCGTTGTGCAGTCGCTGGCGGAATATCAGCGCGGCAATCGCGGCGCGGCAATGCAGCTTCTTCATGAAGCGCTTCTTATCGGTGAGTCGAATGGTTATATTCGCAGCTTTGTTGACGAGGGGATTCAAATGAAAAAGCTGCTTCAGATGTATGCGGAGCATCGGCAGCGAGAGGCCGTACAAGATGAATCGCCGAGCGTATCGCTTGCTTACGTGCAGCGGCTGTTGGAATGCTTCCCGCAGCAGGACAATCCTTCTCAACCGCAACCGGTACTGGTCGAACCTTTAACGGAGCAGGAAACCTTTATCCTGCAGTTGCTCGGACAAGGCGCTCCTAACAAACAAATCGCGGCCAAGCTGGCTTTAAAGGAAGGAACGGTAAAAGTATACCTGTCCAGGATCTACGCCAAGCTTGGCGTATCCTCCCGGACGCAGGCACTTGCGGCAGCCCGCGAGTTGAACGGGCTAGCCGAATAAAGCGGGGAATAAAGATGAACGCAGGTCAATTAACAAGCACGGGAACGTTTGGGTTCCGTTTTACAATGCCGGATCATCTGGCTTTATGCAATCTGTTTGCGATAGGACAAGATGTCATTCGGGACCAGCATTACCGTTGGGACGGTTTGACCCGGAACGACGGGCCCTTGTTGTTGTTTCAATATACGTTTGACGGAGAAGGCATTTACGAGAAGGGTACGGAGTCCTTCCGTATCCAGGCAGGACAAGCCTTTATGACGGAGATTCCCGGGGATCACCGCTATTATTTTCCGCCGGAAGGATCACATTGGTCCTTTATATTCGTATTGATCCGGCCATCCCTCATTCTCCCGAATTGGGAAGAGGTAAAGAAGCAGCTTGGTGAAACGCCAGTCTTGCCTGCAGTTAGCCGTCCGATAAGGCTTCTGCAGAGCATGTACGAAGAAGCTCATGCCGGCCGGATCAAGGAGCCGTATACGGCATCCTCCTATGTGTACCAGTTTATCTCCGAGCTATGCCGGTTTGCGCTTGCTCCGCAGGAGGATACAAGGGAGTGGCCGCTTAAGGTGAAAGAGGCAGTCGCTTATATCGATGCGCACTACGAAAACATGATCAGTCTGGAACAACTGGCCGACCAGCTCAGCTTGTCGAAATATCATCTGCTTCGCCTGTTCACCAGAACGGTAGGCATGTCCCCTAACGATTATTTGAATCAGATGAGGATTAAAGAGGCAATCCGGCTGCTGAAGGAGTCCGACTGGAGCGTGGAGCGGATCGCGGAGCAGGTGGGCTATTCCGGCGGCAGTTATTTTATTAAATGGTTCCGCAAAATTACGGGGGAGACGCCGGGTCATTTCCGTCAAGGGGAAGGCCAGCTTGTCTATAACCGGGTATATTTTGACTAATAGCAATAGTCGAAGGGCGCAATATTTTACTATGATTGACGCTAGATTACTGTAGATGACCTGATCTAAAAGGAATTAATATAGGGATATAGCAGCAATTCATTCCTATCATTCTCGAAATACAGGAGGGTCATTATGCAGCATCGTGAATTTGCCCCAACACCGCCGCTCGGGTGGAACAGCTGGGATTGTTACGGCGCAACCGTAAGGGAAGACGAAGTACGCGGTAACGCCGATTATATGGCGGAGCATCTGAAAGCTTTTGGCTGGGAATATGTCGTTGTCGATATTCAGTGGTACGAACCGGGGGCCGTATCGGATCTTTACCGTCCTTTCGTCCGGCTTGAAATGGATGATTATTCTAGGCTTATCCCGGCAGTGAACCGCTTCCCGTCCGCTGAAGGCGGTCAAGGCTTCAAGCCGCTTGCCGATTATGTGCATAGCCTTGGATTAAAGTTCGGCATTCATATTATGCGCGGCATTCCGCGTCAGGCTGTTCATGATAACACGCCAATCAAAGGCACTTCGGTAACTGCCCGCGATATCGCGCATACCTGCTCCTTCTGCGGCTGGAATACGGATATGTACGGCGTGGACGCTAAGAAGGAAGGCGCGCAGGAGTACTACAACTCGCTGTTTGAAATGTACGCCGAGTGGGGCGTTGATTACATCAAAGTGGATGATATCGCCGACTCCTGGCTGCATGGCGGAGCGCATCTCGGAGAGATTGAACTGATTCGCAAAGCCATTGACCATGTTGGACGTCCAATCGTGCTTAGCTTGTCGCCTGGTCCCGCGCCCGTGAAGCATGCGGATTTCCTGGAACAGAACGCAAACCTGTGGCGGATGACGGATGACTTCTGGGACCGCTGGCCGCTGCTGCTCGACATGTTCGACCGCTGCAAAACCTGGGAAGGGCGTCCGAAGCCGGGCAATTGGCCGGATTGCGATATGCTTCCGCTTGGCCGCATCGGCGTTCGCTGTTCGCACCCGGACCGTATGACCAACTTCACGCGCGACGAGCAGCTGACGATGATGACCTTGTGGACGATTTTCCGTTCCCCGCTTATGATGGGCGGCGAAATGCGTGATAATGAAGCATGGACGTTGTCTTTGTTGACGAACTGGGACGTGCTGCATATGCACCGTACCAGCTTTGGCGCAAGACAAGTATCGCGGATTGGCGATAGAGTGGTATGGTCCGCGGAAGGAAGCAACGGGGAACGTTATGTTGCTTTGTTTAATACCGGCGAAGAAGAGACGGAAGTATCCGTATCCTTCGGCGATTTGGGTATGGACGGAGAAGCAAGCATCAAGAACTTGTGGACAGGAGAGGTAGTGGGCACCCTAAGCTCCTCGTTATCTTCGGTTATTGCGCCGCATGGCGCCGCTTTGTACAGACTCGATACCGTTTAAAAAAAGGGCGAACTCCAATGGAGTTCGTCCTCTTCATTTGAGCGTTACTTCAATTGGTCTGCGCTAAGCTCGGTGATCCCCGTATTCAGCATGGAATCTACCTTCTCTCCTTTGCTTGCGCGGAGCAGGGTTTCCACAATCGTCCGACCCCAGATCGTCTCGTTCTGCGAGATGACGGCAGCTAGCTGGCCATTAATCAAGGCATCTTTGTTTGTGGAGGTAATACCCATCGATATGGCCAGCCGGTTCAACCCTTTTGCCTTCCAGATCAAAGTAGATGCGGAAGCGGAGATATAGTCGAGACCCACCATGGCATCAAAGTGGGGATGAGCGTCAATCATCGTCTCGATATCGCTCATCGCTTGCTCCTCGCTGCCTTTATTATGATGAACCTCCAGCACGTCTATGGACGATTCCTGAGCCAGATAATCGAGAAAGCCCTCCAGCCGCTGCTGCATTCCCAGCATTTCCTCCATGCCGTTCTCCACAATGATCATGCCTTTATGGCCAAGAAGGCGGCTGACCGTCATGGCGCTTTGACGCCCGGTCATAAAGTTGTCTGCCCCGATAAAAGCGGTGCGATTGCTGCCCGGCGCATCCGATTCGAAGGTAACGACGGGAATTCCGGTTGCCTCTGCTTTATTTATGACGGGGGCAAGCGCCTCGGAATCGACGGGGGATATGGCTATTCCGTCAATTCCTTGCTTGATCATCGATTCCATAATTCTGATTTGCTGCTCGGTGTTCGCTTCATCCGGCGCATTAACGATTAAAGCCACGTTGTTGTTCGCTGCGGTTTCGTTAGCGTCAAGCGTAATAAGCTCATAAGTAGGATAAGTCATCGGATAAATAATGCCGAAGGTTTTATCCTTGGCAAAGCTGCCGTTTGGCGATGGGGAGCCTTGGGCAGAAGATAACGACTGCTCTCCTGTCCCATTGTTGGAACAACCGGCAAGCAGCAAGGTGAAAATCATAAACAAACTCGTCAGCCGTATCATGCCGTCTCATCCTTTTCTCCTTGATTGCGGTATTCCTTGGGTGTCATGCCCGTCATTTTCTTGAACAAGTTGGAGAAATAATGAGGATCATTATAGCCCACCTCAAATGCTATCTCGAAAGACTTGCTGCGGGTCGTCTTAAGAAGCTCCATCGCTTTGCCGATTCGGATCTGCGTCAAATATTCGGTAAGGGTCTGACCGGTTTCCTGGCTGAATACTTTGCTTAGATGGCTAGGGCTGATCCTCACATGGGCAGCCATCATCTTGAGCGATAATTGTTCATTATTGTAGTGGGATTGAATGTAATCCTTCGCTTGCTTGATAACGTCGCCGTATTTGTCCGAGGATTCCGACCGCCACTGCCAGAGCTCTTGCAGCAAGCCATTCAAATAAGAGCAGCAGTCCTCCCAAGAAGCTATCTTTTTAATTTCCTGCTGAAGCCGGGGGGCGCTGCAGCCCGGATCCGCACCGGTACGGAAGGTTTGCTTCGCGCAGCGCAGCGCCTCCAGCGTGAGGTCGTTGAACAGATAGAAGCTGTAGCTGCTTTTAAAAGGAAGAGCTTTTAACGGTGCCGCAAACTCCCTCACAAAAGAATCCCGCTCTGCGGGTACGCCAATCTTCGCAAACTCGAGGAACTGACTGCGGTTAATGACGATATTCATTGGCTCATGAATATCGTGAAGCGACGCCTGGTTAAGCCGGGTAAGCCGGCTAATATATTTGTCTTCTTCCGCCTCCAGGCAAGAAATATGAATGCCGTGTATACGCTCTTGAAGACTGCCCATTCCGGCGTAAATTTCGCAGTCGAACAGCTGCTCGAGCTGTAACCGGATATCGGAGTTGAATGTCTGGATAAAGCCCTTCAGGCTTTCCGCGGAATTGCTCTTGAAGATATAGACGAGCTCTGTCTTGCTCCGGTAATACGATAAGCATTCGATCGGTTGTTCAAGCCGCCGATCTAGTTCGATCCTGACGCTGGTCAAGAGCTGCTGGTCGGCAGAATCAGCCGGCCTGACATCCAGAACAGCGGCGGCATAGAAGCGGGAGGATAGGGAGAGATTCAACTCCTTAGCGGATTCAATCGCCTCCGAAGTGCTTATTAATCCGCCGCAGAGGTCAGCGAGCAGCCTTTCTTTCGTAATGGCTTGGCCTTTGAGCCGTTTCTGCTCTTCATCTATCTTGGCGCTGACCTTCCGGAGAAGCTCAATCAGCTCGGCGGCGCTAACCGGTTTCAGACAGTAGTCCTCGACACCAAGGCGAATCGCATTTTGGGCATAACGGAATTCATCGTGGCCGCTCATAATAATGACTTTGATATGAGGCAGCTGTTTCCGGACAATGGCCGTTAATTCAAGACCGTCCATAAACGGCATCTTGATGTCGGTAATCAGAATGTCGGGCTGGTGTTCCTCGATAAGCGGTAAAGCTATTTCTCCGTCCGGTGCGTCGCCGCAGTAGATAAAGCCTTCCTTCGTCCAGTCGACGCAGCTCCGGATATTTTCGCGGATCAATATTTCATCGTCAACGATCATCACTTTTTTCATCGTTATGACCATCCTTATTTTTTTGGAATACGAACGGAAATCTTGCTGCCTTCCCGGTATACGCTTTCAATCTCAACCCCATACCGCTGGCCGAAATACAGCCGGATTCGTTGATGCACGTTTTGCAGGCCAAAGCCGCCTTCCTGATCATCCTGCTTAACGGCAAGAGAATCGACAGGCAGCTCGAGTTCCTCCCGCAGCTCGGCGAGCCGCTCCGGGGTTATCCCAATCCCGTTGTCCTCGACCGTAAGAACCAGATCCCGATCCTCCACATGTCCGCTGATGATGATCAATCCCTGGCCGCGCTTGTTTTTGATGCCGTGATAAATGGCGTTCTCGATCAAAGGCTGAAGACTCATCTTCAAAATAGGGTAGACCTGCAGCTCGGGATCCACCTTAATCTCGTACTGCAAAATGTCATGATATCTCATCTGCTGGATGACCAGGTATGTATGGGCATGCTCCAGCTCGGTCTTGACGGAGATCCAGTCCCGGCCTTTGTTCAAGCTTAACCGGAAAAACCGGGCTAAAGCCTTGACAAGCTTGATAACGCTTTCCTTTTTCTCCGCTTCCGCCATCCATATAATCGAGTCCAAGGTATTGTACAGAAAATGGGGGTTAATCTGGGCTTGAAGGGTCCGCAGCTCCGCCATCTGCTTCTGTTCCTGCTCCCGCCGGTTTTTCTCCATCAGGCTCTTGATCTCTTCAATCATCCGGTTAAAGCTGTTGCCCAAATCGGCAATTTCATCAGTCCCGCTGGGCGTGACCTTCGCATCGAGGTACCCGCCGGAGGCTTTGCGCATTTTGTTCATCAGAATTTGTATCGGGTGGGTCAGGCGGTTCGTCAGGAAGAAATACAGCGTTAAAGCAAAGACCGCGCTAAGCGCAACGCTGATAATAATGAGCTGACGGATGCCGTTCGCTTCGGCGATAATTTCTTGAAACGGCACGACGCCGACAATTTTCCAACCGGTTATTTGAGAGGTGCTGTACACGATGAATTGAGGCTTTGCTTTAGTGGAGAGAACAAAGCTGTCGCTTGCCGCGGTCATCGGTTCCTGATCGATCTGTTCCAGAATAGCGGGTGAGGCGGCAGGGGACTGAGGCTGGAACACGGTTATTCCGTACCGGTCATTAATATAGAAGAAGCCGGTTTTGCCGATGACGGTATTTTTGAGAAAATCGTCAATCATCGCTTCATTGAGGTCGATGACGATAAAACCAATCACCTCATGGGTAATCCGTTGCTTGATTGCCGCAATAATGGACAAGGCATTCTGCCCGGGGTAGGTGAACCCGTCTAGCCGATTGGAATCAGACGAGGATGATTCCGGAATTCGCAGGACCGCATCGGGATATTGCGTCAAATATTGAAAATACGGATTGCGAAGAGGATTTCGGTCAAGCTGGAAGACGCCTTTTCGTTCGCTGATGCCTTTCCCGTAAAAATTAACCATCGATATGTTCAGCACTTTGTCATACTTATAGGTTTCGCGGTAGAACTTGAACGTCTGCAGGATCGATTTGGCTTCCTGATACGTCTCGGATTGCGAATAGAGAAATTGCAGCACCTGCGGATCTTTCCCCATCTCGAGAATCCTCTCGGTATCCCCGAACAAAATATCCATATTGCGGGCTAATTGATCCGCGACAAGCTGGGTTGAGGCTTTACTGTGGTCGGAGACCGTGTTGTACGATTTCTGATAGGAGATGAGACCAACCACCAGTAATGGAACCGCGGTAAGAATAATAAACATGCTCAGCAATTTGGCCCTAAGGCTCGACGTAATCCATTTGATGAGCTTCATTGGCTGCTCTCTCCAATTGAGGATGAAATTTGATTTTTTCATTATAGCATGAAACTTTAAGCTTTTAAGAGATTCGCGGTATAGTGCACCTTTTGCGAAAAAAATTACACTTTACGCTCTCGATTTCCGGGAAGTTGCCAAAAGGATTCAACGATTCTCCAAACGGACTCCATATTTTCGTTGCACGCAACGGTTCTATACTTGAATCACGCCAGGCATGGTGAACGAAAAGGGAGGATTAACTTGATGAAGTTAAAGAAAAGATGGGGACTTGCGGTAACGATTGCTGTCATGGTATCTATTGTAACCGCTTGCGGAGGCAACGGGGGCAGCAACGGGAACAACTCGAACAGTACGGCAAACGCAACAAATAAGCCGGCCGAGACGGCTGCGGCCCAAGAAACGGCCAGCGGCTCGGGAGCGGGTGATAAGAAAATTACGCTTGGCTTCTCGCAGGTAGGGGCGGAAAGCGGATGGCGTACGGCCAATACGAAATCGATCCAGGAATCCGCGAAAGAAGCCGGGTTCGATCTGAAGTTCTCGGACGCCCAGCAGAAGCAGGAAAACCAGATTAAAGCGATCCGTTCCTTCATTCAGCAAAAGGTTGATGTTATCGCCTTCTCCCCGGTAGTGGAATCGGGTTGGGATACGGTGCTGAAGGAAGCAAAGGATGCCGGTATCCCGGTCATTCTGACAGACCGTGCGGTTGATTCGGCAGACACGTCGCTGTACAAGACCTTTATCGGTTCGGACTTTATTGAAGAAGGCAAGAAAGCCGGTCAATGGCTGGTCGACCAATACAAAGATACGAAGGAAGATGTCAATATCGTCGAACTGCAGGGAACAACAGGCTCCGCTCCGGCAAACGACCGCAAGGCAGGCTTCCAGGACACGATCGCTTCGAATCCCAAGCTCAAAATTATCGCTTCCCAGACCGGCGATTTTACCCGTGCCAAAGGGAAGGAAGTTATGCAGGCTTTCCTGAAGGCGCATAAAGACATTGATGTTCTCTACGCGCATAACGACGATATGGCTTTAGGGGCTATTCAAGCGATTGAAGCCGCAGGCCTTGTGCCGGGCAAAGACATTATCATTATTTCGGTAGACGCGGTTAAGGACGGGATGCAAGCCGCGGCAGACGGCAAGATCAACTTTATCGTGGAATGCAATCCTTTGCTCGGTCCTCAGCTGATGGAAGCCGCTCAAGCGGTCGTAGACGGCAAAGAGATTGATGCGCGTATCGTAACGAACGAAACCACCTTTACATCCGAGCAGGCGAAGGAAGCTTTGCCGAGCCGCCAGTACTAAAAAATAGAATGAAAAGCCGCCTGGAGCACCAGATTGCCGCTGGGCGGCTTTTTCTCTTGGAAAGGAGAGAGCAGCATGCAAGTACAGCAAGCACCTATTCTTCAAATGACCGGAATTACCAAGCGGTTTCCCGGCGTAAAGGCCTTGTCCAATGTGGATTTCAGGCTGTTCCCCGGCGAGGTTCACGCGCTGATGGGAGAGAACGGCGCAGGCAAATCGACCCTCATTAAGGTGTTAACCGGTGTCTACTCGATCGATGAAGGTACGGTTACGATCGAGAATCAGGCGGTCTCGATAGGCGGTCCGTTAGAGGCTCAGAGAGCCGGGATCAGCACAGTCTATCAGGAAGTGAATTTATGTCCGAACCTGACAGTGGCGGAAAACATTTATATAGGCAGGGAGCCAAGAAAATTCGGCAGAATTCTGTGGAACAAGATGAACAAGGAAGCCGCGCAGCTTCTGAAGGAACGATTGAATCTGAGCATTGACGTTACGCTGCCGCTCCATGCTTATTCCGTCGCTATCCAGCAGCTTATTGCGATTGCCAGGGCTTTAAGCATTTCCGCTAAAGTGCTTATTCTCGACGAACCTACCTCCAGTCTGGATCAAAATGAGGTACAGCAGCTGTTCAACATCATGCGCAAGTTGAAAAATGACGGGCTGGCTATTTTGTTCGTTACCCATTTCCTCGACCAGGTCTATGAAATGTCCGACCGGATTACCGTTCTCCGCAATGGAGAGCTGGAAGGCGAGTACCTGGCAGCCGGACTGTCGCGCATTGAACTTGTTCTGAAGATGATTGGCAAGGATCTTAAGCTGCTGGAAGAGCTGCCGAAGCTGTCTGAAGAGGCCGGGGATACAGTGGGGAACACGATGATTACCGCAACCTCGCTTGGCCGAAAAGGAGCGATTAACCCGTTTGATCTTGAGATCCGTAAGGGAGAGGTAGTTGGATTAGCAGGCCTGCTGGGCTCCGGCCGGACGGAGATGGCAAGACTGCTCTTTGGCGTAGACCGGCCGGATCAAGGAAAGCTGCTTGCCGGGGAATCCGGCAGTCCGGTGAAATCGCCAAGAAGCGCTATTGATCTTGGCATTGCTTATTGCTCGGAGAACCGGAAGACCGAGGGTATTATAGACGACCTGACTGTCCGTGAAAATATTATTCTTGCGCTGCAGGCTGCAAGAGGCTGGCTCCGGCCGATCTCCCGCAAGAAACAGGATGAAATCGCAGACCGGTATATCCGGATGCTTAACATTAATCCTCCGAACCCCGAACATCTGATTAAGAACCTGAGCGGCGGCAATCAGCAGAAGGTACTGCTTGCCCGCTGGCTGCTGACGGAACCCGACCTTTTGATTCTGGATGAACCAACGAGAGGGATCGATATCGGAGCCAAGGCGGAGATTCAGAAGCTGGTTCTTTCGCTTGCGAAGCAGGGAATGTCGGTTCTCTTTATTTCTTCGGAGCTGGAAGAAGTCATTCGCGTCAGCGACCGCGTGGCTGTACTGCGGGACCGTTCCATAGTCAAGGAGCTTGGCAGCGGCGAAGTGAACCAGCAGCAAATTATGCAAGCGATGGCAGGGGGATAAGGCTATGGGTGGCAAAATGTACCGGCATCATTTGTTCTGGCCGTTGGTTGTGCTTGGGGCATTGCTATTGTTTAATCTCATCTATTCACCGGATTTCTTCTCTCTAGCGGTCCGGGGCGGCAACTTATACGGCAGCTTGATTGATATTCTTAATTTTGGAGCTCCTCTTATCCTGGTTTCCATCGGAATGACCATTGTCATTGCAACGGGCGGAATCGACCTCTCCGTTGGTTCCATCGTTGCGATTTCCGGTGCAATGGTTTGTCTGACGATAAGCAAAGGCACGGATCAAAGCTCCATGCTGCTTGTAATTGGGGCGGTGTTGGCCTCCATCGCGCTGTCTATCGTGCTTGGCTTGTGGAATGGCGCGCTTGTTACGGTCACGCGTATTCAGCCTATTATTGCGACTCTTATCTTAATGGTTGCCGGGCGCGGTATTGCGCAGTTAATTACCAGCGGGCAAATTATAACCGTATCCAATTCGAACTACGAATATATCGGCGCGGGTTCGCTTGCTTCCTTGCCGTTTTCTATTTTTATCGTTGCGGCCGTTCTGTTGTTTGCCTCGCTGCTGACACGAAAAACAGCCATCGGATTGTTTATTGAATCCGTCGGCAGTAATCCGGAGGCTAGCCGGCTTGCCGGCCTTCGCGCCAGAACCGTTATTCTGACTGTCTATGTGTTCTGCGGCTTATGCGCGGGAATAGCAGGACTTATTCTAAGCTCAAACGTATCCAGCGCGGACGGAAACAACGCTGGTCTATGGTATGAGCTGGATGCCATTCTGGCTGTTGTAATCGGCGGAACCTCCCTGAATGGCGGACGGTTTTATTTAATGGGAACGGTAGTTGGCGCATTGATCATTCAGACTTTGACCACCACGATCTATATGATTGGCGTTCCGCCCGAGATTACGCTTGTCGTCAAAGCCTTTGTCGTGCTAGCCGTATGCCTCATTCAATCTGAGGCGTTCCGCCAGACGTTGATTACCCGCTGGAAAAAGAGGAATTACCCTGCAGAACAGGAGGTTACCCGCCATGCTTAACCGCAAATACGTTCCGATTCTTGTGACCTTTGGCTTGCTAGCGGTCATGTTCGCCGCGGGATCATTCCGCTACACCGGATTTTTCTCCGCACAAGTGCTGTATAATCTGCTCATTGATAATTCGTTTTTAATTATTACGGCCGTAGGGATGACCTTCGTCATTATTTCCGGCGGCATCGACCTGTCGGTCGGCTCCGTTATTGCCCTCACCACGATGATTTGCGCCACTTTGGTAGAGCGGCATGGCTGGTCACCGGCTCTAGTTATTCCGATGGTTCTTATCTTTGGGGCTCTATTCGGGACTTTGCTTGGGGCTATTATTCATTATTTCAAAATCCAGCCGTTTATCGTTACGCTTGCCGGAATGTTCCTAGCCAGAGGGATCTGTTACATTATCAGTATTGATACGATTACGGTAACAAACGGCTTTTTCACCAGGGTAGCCCAAACCAAGGTTTCGCTGCCGGGCGGCAATATATCAATTAATGTCATCATCGCGTTGGTTGTTGTTCTTGCCGCTATTTATCTGGCGCATTATACGAGATTTGGCCGCAATGTGTATGCGATTGGGGGAAGCGAGCAGTCCGCGCTCCTAATGGGGCTGCCGGTGGCCAGAACGAAAATATTGGTCTATGCGTTCAGCGGCTTCTGCTCGGCGCTCGCGGGAGTCGTGTTCACCTTCTATATGCTATCCGGATACGGATTGCATGCCATGGGACTTGAGCTCGATACGATTGCGGCCGTTGTTATAGGCGGAACGCTGCTTACCGGCGGTGTCGGTTACGTCGCGGGAACCTTGATCGGCGTATTGATACAAGGGGTTATCCAAACTATAATAAGCTTCGAAGGAACGCTTAGCTCCTGGTGGACAAAGATTGTGATCGGTTTGTTATTGTTTGTGTTTATCCTCTTCCAGAGACTGCTCAGTGACCGGAGGGTCACGTTAAAGACATAAGTTATTCCTTTCAAGGGGGTGGGGCAGGCATGAAGAAGCTATTCTATTTGTTATTTGGTTTGGTCCTAATCTTACTGCTTCAAAGCTGCACTTCCCGGGTGGAAGCACCTGCCCCCTCGCCGGCCTTAGACAGTGAAGCACCGCCAGCCATAAGCGAATGGCTGAAGAGCTCAGCCTCGAACGTCAATCCCGGGAAAACGATAACTCTCGGCTTCTCCCAATTGGGAAGCGAAAGCGCATGGCGCCTCGCCAATACGGCCTCAGTCCAGGATGCGGCTGCCGAGTCGGGTATCCGGTTAATTATGAGAAATGCCGAGCAGTCCCAGTCCAAGCAATTCGAAGCCATCCGCTCTTTTATTGAAATGAAGGTCGATGTTATCGCCATTGCGCCAGTCGTGGAATCCGGCTGGGAGGATATCCTTCTGGAGATCAAGCAGGCCGGGATTCCGGTTGTCATCTTGGATCGCTCGGTTGACGTTAAGGATTCGTCCCTATTTGTCACAACGATTGGCTCTAACCTTTATGAAGAAGGAGTAAGGGCGGGAAAATATCTTCTTGATCTCATGCGCAGCCAGCCTGGCCCGATCCGGATCGCGGAGCTGCAGGGAACCAAAGGCTCTACGCCTTCCATTCAGCGGGGAGAAGGATTCCGCAGCATTATGAAGGCAAGAAAAGATATGGTCATTACGCAAAGCGCTCCCGCCGACTTTACGGAAGAGAAGGGCAGAGAGGTGATGCGCACCTTCCTGGAGGTGCCGGAAGACGAGCGTCCGCAAGTATTATTCGCTCATAATGACGATATGGCTCTTGGCGCCATTGAATCGATTGAGGAAGCAGGCCTTAGACCCGGAGTCGATATGATTGTCATTTCGGTCGACGGCTCCCGAAAGGCGCTGCAGCAGCTTGCGGCAGGCAAGCTGAACGCAGTGGTGGAGTGCAATCCGCTGCTTGGGCCTCAGCTGATGCAGACGGCCAAGGAGATTATGGCCGGAAGGACGCTTCCTAAGCGGATGGTGCCGCCCGAGGATGTCTTTACGCAGGAGAGAGCGGCGCAGGAAATAAGCAAACGTAAATTCTAGCATATAGGGATTATTAGACAGAAATCCGCTCAAGGCGGATTTTTTTCTTTTTGCCAAGTACCTTCTCGTATATAATAGATCTGGTTATCTTTGGAAGTTTAGCTTTGGAAGTTTCTCGAAGCCGTCTATCATGAGAGGAGAGGTTGGTTTGCAGGAACGGTTAGTGAAGGCAAACAAAATGGCGTGGGAGACGAAGGCTTATGAAGCTTGGGTTCGGCAATACGGTACTCCCGCTGAATTAGCCGAGACGTTAAGGCAGACGGGCAGCCATAATCTGCGTTATTGGCTGAAGTACATAGGAGATCCGTCGGGGAAGCGAGTGCTTAATCTGCTGGGTTCGCATGGCAGAAAAGCGATTGCGCTTGCCATGCAGGGAGCAGAAGTTACAGTCGTGGATTTATCGGCGGAAAATCAGAGGTATGCGCTGGATGTTGCGGCTGCGGCCAAAGTTAAGCTGAATTATATCTGTTCGGATGCCCTGTCTATTCCGGATGAGGAAGAGCTGGGACAATTCGATATCGTTCTGATGGAGTTTGGCGTCCTGCATTACTTCTCCGATCTTCATGCGATCTTTGATGTTGTCCGCCGGAGGCTGAGAGCGAACGGAAGATTTCTGCTGACGGATTTTCATCCTTTTGCAAGGGCCTGGGTAACCTCGAGAAATCTTACTGAGCCAAGCGGCAATTACTTCGAAAAAGGGATTAAGGAAGGCGAGGTTGCCTTCGCCAAGCTACTGCCGGAGGAAGAGAGAGAAGGTCTTGGCAAAGTGCTCGCCTGCAGCTGGACGGTTGGCGATATTTTGTCGGCGGCCGGAGCTTCAGGCTTATTTATTCGGGCCTTTGAAGAAATTCCGAGTTCCAAGAGCCCGAATGTTCCCGAATTTTATACGCTAGTTGCCGACAAGATCGATACCGCTTTGGCGCCGCTTTATCCAAATTTAAATGAGGAGAAGTGATTCGCGTGACCAATAAGCAATTGGAGCAGGTCGAGATTGTTACATTGGAAGAGAAGCATTTTGTAGGAGTGGCGGTTACGAATGCATTCAGGCGCGTAAATCCCAAAAGCATCCAGGAGGTTAATGATCTTTTCCTGTCCAGAATTAAAGAGATTCCGAACGTGATAAATGAAGACAGTTATGTTTGCCCTCATTTTGCCAATGATTTTCTGTTCACTTATATATACTGCATGGAAGTATCCCGAATCGACGAGGTTCCGGAAGGAATGCTCGGCTTTTCCGTTCCAGGCCAGAGCTATGCGAAGGTAAGGTCAAACGAAAAGGATCCGTATGCATTAATCAAGGCGGCCCTGGAAGCGATGAACGTTAAAAACAATACGAGATCTCTAGCGCTTGAAGTATTCCGTTTCGGGGAGGAACAGCATGTTCGCAATGCGGATGTGTATGTTCCCATTTTGTAAGGAAGCAGCCGGGGACGGCAGCCTTCTTCTTGCTAGTATTCACCCAAAAGGCGTCGGATTTGCGGGAAAATTGAAACATTTTGACTTGTACCGGCGTTATACATAACATAAAAAGGAATAGTCACGGCACGCGAAAGGGGCGACTGAATTGCAATTATATTTTCGTGAGAATTTTTGGAATGCCGGTGTGACGGAGATTTTTAATGAACAGGAGCAGCAGGTCGGACAACTCGACATGAAAAGCGCTTTTAGCTCTGCCATCGATATCTATGGAGCTAACGGAGAATTGCTTTATAACGGGAGGTTCCCCTTCTTCTCGGGTAAGTGGGAGGTCAGCGGAGCCGATGGCGAGGAAGCGGGAGTGCTGAGAAGCAGGCTGTCGTTTTTCTCAAAGAAATATGCGTATGAAACGATAGGCCGCGGTGATTACGAGATTATTTCGCCGGCCTTTTCGAGAGAATACGATGTAATCGATGAATCCGATAACGTTGTCGCCCAATTCAAACAAGTTAACGGATGGTTATCCTCCGGTGCTTTCGTGCTGGATAATCAATGCGAATTCCTGGATTCCTACGAGCTTATTGCCGTCATCATCGGCATGCATGCCATGCAGAAGGCGGCGAGCAGCGCGGGAACCGCTGGGACATAATTATAAAATAGAAGACGCTCCAATCTGGGGGCGTCTTTTCTGTTTGCTATAACCACTAATTTTGAACTGAATTTACATATAAAACCAAGGGTATCCATGGAAATTGCTTTCGTTGTACGATAACAGCGGCACATAAGAAAGCGTTTTCAATCAATGTGCTAAACTAAACTTTAACAGAGGAGAAGGTGTAATGAAGAGAAAGGTTGCAGGTATCATCGCTGTTATCGCGCTAACGGCCAGTTTATTCGGCAATGGGGTTATGGCCTCATCCAGCAGCAAGTCGCAAGGCTATGACTGGGGGAGAGTAAAGACGGTTGGCGGAGGATTTGTCCCCGGAATCATCTACAATCCTTCCGAGAAAGATCTTGTTTATGTCAGAACGGACATTGGGGGAGCCTACCGCTGGGACAAGAAGACGAATACCTGGAAGCAGCTGCTTGATTGGGTCGGCTATGACAATTGGAATATGGCCGGCGTGGAAAGCCTTGCAACCGATCCGGTAGATCCGAACCGGGTGTATATTGCCGCTGGCACTTATTCGAATGACTTTACAGATCAGAACGGGGTTATGCTACGCTCCAACGATAAAGGGGAGACTTGGAAAAAAACTGTTCTGCCGTTCAAATTCGGAGGCAATATGCCCGGCCGTTCGATGGGTGAACGTCTTGCGATTGATCCGAACAATAACAGCGTAGTGTATTTTGGAGCGCGCAACGGCAACGGGTTGTGGCGAAGCACCGATTACGGCGCGACTTGGAACAAAGTCACTTCTTTTACGGCGGAGCAGAACGTAAAGGATTATTATGGCGGAGAGGTAGGGCCGGTATGGATTGCCTTTGATGCAACAACCGGGAAAAAGGCTGATGCAAAGCATAAGAAATCGGCGCAAACAACGAAGACGATTTACGTGGGAGTTGCAGACACGGAGCAAAGCATTTACAAAAGTACGGACGGCGGCGCTACCTGGCAACCGGTTGCCGGACAGCCGCATGAAGGCTTTGTTCCTCATCATGGCGTACTCACGGCTGACGGGAAGCTGTATATTACGTATAACAGCGCGATTGGCCCTTACGACGGTCCGGCCTGGAACGGAACGAAAGCCGGTTCGGTCTGGAAATTCGATACGAAAAGCGGGGCGTGGACGGATATCAGTCCGGCTGTCATTGCGCCAACCGATGCCAGCGGAGTCCCATCCTATCCGTTTGGAGGGCTTGCGGTAGATCCTTCCAATCCGAATACGGTGATGGTCGCAACAATGAATATGTGGTGGCCGGATGAGCATATTTTCCGAAGCACGGATGGCGGAGCGACCTGGACGTCCTTCTGGACGATGGGGGAAGGCTATTCGAGGGTGAATAAGTATGATCTGGATTACTCGCAATCCCCATGGCTGGATTGGGGTAGAACGTCGAGTCCGACCGATGTCGAGCAAAATCCGAAGCTTGGCTGGATGATCGGCGATCTCGAGATTGATCCGTTTAATCCGGACCGGCTTCTGTACGGAACAGGCGCTACTCTATTCGCTGCGGAACATTTGACGGCATTGGACCGCAATAACGGCGATAAGGTGAAGGTATCCGTTCATGCCGAAGGAATTGAAGAAACGGCTGTTCTCGGTCTGATCAGCCCTCCGGACGGCGCGCATCTGATCAGCGCAATGGGCGACATTGGCGGCTTCCGGCATGAAGAATTGGACAAGGCGCCAACCATGATTACGAATCCTTACTTTGGCACAAGCACGGACCTGGATTATGCCGAGTTGAATCCGAACTTAATCGTTCGCGTAGGCAATGCGGAGAATAAAGATGCCCGGTTAGGCCTCTCCACGGATAACGGTGTGACCTGGACACCTGCTTCCAACGCGTGGACAGATACAGACGGGGATAAAACGCAAGGCGGAACGGTTGCTCTTAGCGCCAACGGAAATACGATTGTATGGGCTCCGAAAAGCGCATCGACAGACATAAGCAGACCGGTAAGCTACTCGAATGACCATGGCCAGACATGGGCAGCTTCGGCCGGCATTCCGGAGGGAGCTACGGTATCCTCCGACCGCGTAAACTCCTCTAAATTTTATGCTTATGCGGACGGGGCTTTCTATGTTAGCAAGGATGGCGGGGCAAACTTCGTTAAATCCGTCAAAGCGGTTAACCTGCCATCAAAGCTGAATAGCAAGTTTAAAGCGGTTCCTGGCGTTGAAGGCGATATTTGGCTGGTTGCGGCGAAGGATAATACGAACACGCAAAGCGAATACGGCATTTTCCATTCTACCGATTCGGGTGCCACCTTTACGAAGTTGAAAAATGTGCAGGAATCGGCGATGATCGGCTTTGGCAAGGCTGCACCGGGTCAATCGTATATGGCGATATATATGAATGGGCGTATCAACGGCAAGTTTGGATTCTACCGGTCGGATGATGCGGGCCGCAGCTGGATTCGGATCAATGATGATCTCCATCAATATGCGAATGCGACGCAAGCCATTACCGGCGATCCGCGCGTATACGGGCGCGTGTATATCGGTACTAACGGTTTTGGCATCGTGCGGGGAGATATCGCAGCCAACAAACCGAAGCCGGGGAATAGCGGACCAAAAGAAAAATAAACGAGGGTAGAAGATCAACACCCGGTACGGGTTGTACCGGGTGTTATATTAACGTTATTTGAAATCGATTTCAAACGATATCACATATCGCACAAGCGGTTTTTATATATTTAACGCCATAAAACGGCACTTTTTGTATGAAAGCGGTTAATTTCTTTTATCAACTCATTGAAATCGATTTCAATTGATGATATTATCCAATTCAGGTAAGCAGCATGACATACATCCCGGGGATTCATGCAAGTAACAGGGGGTGCAACTAGGTTTATTTATTAATCGGCTAATAGGAAAAGCAGTACTCAGCATGGCAGAAAAACTTTCTTGAGAGGGGCTTGAAGCATGGGAGCAAGTATGTGGAAACGAATGGCCGCGCAGACACTGGTCGCCGGTCTTGTTGTCTCGAGCTTTACCGGCATTGCGTTGCCGGCAGTATCGGCAGCTGCCGGTGATCCGGTTAACGTATGGATGACAACCGGTGACAAGAGCAATCTGATCGCCAAGCAGCCGGATGTCGCGTTCGAAACGAACGGCGCGCCGGCAGAGCTGACGATTGACGTAGACGAGAATACGAAATACCAGACGATTGACGGCTTCGGTGGCGCTCTAACCGATTCTTCGGCGTATGTCATTTCTCAAATGGATAATCAGGCGAAAGACGCTTTGATGAATAAGCTGTTCAGCCGCGAAGGCGACGGCGTTGGGTTCAGTTATATGCGGCTGCCGATGGGCGCAAGCGATTTTGCAACCAGCATTTATACGTATGACGATATGCCTCCGGGAGAGACGGATCCGAATCTGGAGCATTTCTCGGTTGCTCATGACAGCGCATACATTATTCCGTTCCTTAAGCAAGCGCTGCAAATTAACCCGGATCTGAAAATTATGGGCACGCCTTGGAGCGCGCCGGGTTGGATGAAAACAACGGACTCATCGGTTAAAGGGAAGCTGAAAGAGGAATATTACGGGGTTTACGCGCAATACTTCGTCAAATTTATTGAAGCCTACGAGGCGGAAGGAATTCCGATTGACGCCGTTACGCTTCAGAACGAACCGCATTTCGAACCGGCCGATTACCCGGGGATGAGAATGGAGCCGGAGGATCAAGCGAAGTTCGTGAAGGATTATCTGGGGCCTGCGTTTGAAGCGGCTAAGATCGATACCAAAATTGTTGTCTGGGATCATAACTGGAGTGAGCCGGACTACCCGATCGAGGTTCTGAACGACCCGGATGCGAAGAAGTATATTGCGGGTTCCGCCTTCCACGGCTATTCGGGCAATGTCAGCGCACAGTCGCTTGTTCATGACCAGCATCCGGACAAAGACATTTATTTCACGGAAAGCTCGGGCGGTGAATTCGCGCCTGATTTTGCAGGCAACGTGCAGTGGGATGCTCAAAATCTCATCATCGGCGCTACCCGCAACTGGGCCCGCACATCGCTCAAATGGAACATTGCGCTTGACGAGAATCACGGTCCGTATGTAGGCGGCTGTTCGGACTGCCGCGGTATAGTTACGGTTAACAGCGGCACGGATGAAGTCAAGTACAACGAAGAGTTCTATGCTTTTGGCCAGGCAAGCAAATTTGTTCTGCCGGGAGCACAGAGGATCAAGTCCAATACATTTGGCGCGGGCAGCATCGAGGATGTTGCATTTGTCAATAAGGACGGCTCCAAAGTACTGGTAGCCCTGAACTCGTCGAAGCAGCCGAAGGACTTCAAAGTACGCTGGGGTTCTAAAAGCTTCGCGTATACGCTTCCTGCCGGCGCCGTAGCCAGCTTTGTATGGAACGGAACACAGGACAGCGCGGCTGCTATCAGCCCTTATGCTGCCCTGCAGGCCGAGGATTACAGTGAAATGAACGGCATGACAACGGCAGTAACTACCGACGCCGGCGGCGGCAAAGCTGTCGGTACAACAATGGATGGCAGCTACATCGCATTTGATAACGTTGAATTCCTGAATGGCACGGCAAGCGTGAAGGTCAGAGCGCAATCGCAAGGCGACAGCGGCATCGAGTTCCGCCTTGACCGTCCGGACGGCGAGTATGTCGGCGGCGTGGATCTCACGGATACAAACGGTGCATGGATTACAAAAGCCGCCCAAGCGGAATCCGTATCCGGCAAGCATAAGTTGTATGTCGTTTTCCGCGGCAAAGCCAATCTGAACTGGTTCCAGTTCTCTTATGATTTCGTGCAAAGCAGCTATAACTATTTGAGCATCGGCGGCAGCTTTGAAGAAGGTGGACTTGCCGGATGGAATGGCTGGACGCCCGAAGGCCAAGCATCCGCTCAAAAGGCGGACAGGGATAATCCAAGAACGGGTTCCTATAAGCTTACGCATTATTTAGGCGGCAGCACGCCTTATGAACAGACCACATTCCGCACGGTGAAAGTTCCTAACGGTACGTATAAAGCTTCCGTCTGGTATCAAAAGGGCGGCGATACGAACGTAAGCCTGGAAGCGAAGAAATACGGCGGCGCCGATCTGAGCGTTGCGGCGGCAACTACGGCTTATGTGGGATCGTGGACGCAAATCGTTATTCCGGAAATTCAAGTGACGAACGGACAAGTGGAGTTGGGTATCCATTCCCGCAATAAAGGCGGCGAATGGGCTGCATTCGACGATGTGGAATTGATTCCGGTTATTGCAAAAGCTCCATCGGCAGCACAAGGAACGAGCGCTCCGGGGACACCGCAAGGAGTCGGCGCCGAGCTATCAGGCGGACATAATATCAAGCTGTCCTGGACAGCGGTCGCAGATGTGGACGGCTATAAAATCTACCGTTCTACCACGGATTCGGAAACTACGGCAAACGGAGTATATCCGGATTACCGGCTGATTGGACTCGCGGCCGGAGATGCGACCGGTTATACGGACCAAGGGCTTCGCGGCAGCACGGCCTATTCCTACCGTGTTACGTCTTTTAATGCGAACGGCGAATCAGCGGCTAGCGCTTCCGTAAACGCAACAACAGCGGCAGGGTTGGATTCCGTGGCACCGTCGGCACCGGTTGGCCTGACGGCGGAGCCGGGAATCGAACAGGTTAAATTGGCTTGGGAACCAAACGTCGAGACCGATTTCCTGAAGTACAACATTTATGTCAACGGCTTTAAACGGGCTTCGGTTGATCCTGCTCCGTCATCCGTCTATACGGTGACCAACCTGAAAGCGGGCACGCGTTATACCTTTACGGTGAAAGCGGTAGACCAAGCAGGCAACGAATCGGCGGCTAGCAACGCGGTCACCGAGACACCTACGGTGGCAAGCGTTCTGGTACCTTTCCCAGATAACAATCTCGACTTCGAAACAACGGGCAGCGATGGCAAAGCAACCCTTTCTCCATGGCAGGAATGGCATCCGGGCACGCAGTCGAATGCTTCGTCCATCGACAATGATAACCCGCGCGGCAAATATAAAATGACCCATTGGTCCGGTTCGGCTTACCAGCAATCGAACTATCAGACGCTTACCGTTCCGAACGGCGTGTATAAGGTTCAAGTGTGGGTAAGAACGGGAGGCGGACAAAGCAAGTTCCAGCTCGAGGTATCGGGCTATGGCGAGAATGCGCCGCAGCTGACGAAAGACATGAGGGGCGCAAGCGGCAGCGTCTACACTCCGTTTGCGATCGACCGTATTGAGGTGACCAACGGCAAGCTGCAAATCGGCGTTTTCTCCGATGCAAAAGCGGGCAATTGGGCGGCAATCGACGATTTCGAAGTATATCGTTACCCGGATGCTACCGTTGGCGTAACCGGCGTAACGCTTGATAAAGCTCAGCTTGCTCTCGATCTGGCCAATACCAAGACGGGGCAGTTCACGGCAACGATTCAACCAGGCAACGCGGAGAACCATAACCTGTACTGGAGCAGCAGCAATACTTCGGTTGCAACGGTAACGGATGGCGTGGTAACGGCAAAAGGAATAGGTACGGCCGAAATAACCGTTACAACGGAAGACGGCGGCTTTACGGCAACAGCAAACGTAACCATTACAAGCGGCAGCTCGACAACAACGCCTTCCACTGGCGGAGGCGCAGCGACCGGTCCTGTCGTCACGACTTCGGGAACCGGATCTACAATCAGCGGATTTACGGCAACTACGGAAACAGCTCCTAACGGAGAGTCGGCGTCCGTTGTGAAAGTGGATGCAGCTATTCTGACAAGCGCAGCTCAAGGCGGCAAAGCGGATTCCATTACAATCGATTTGACGGATCTGAAAGGGCAAAGCAATCTGCAGGCAGAATTCCCTGTCTCTATGCTTACCGAGCTTCTGAAGAACAACAAGTCTTTGACGCTCGAGGTCAAAACCGGCTTGGGAACGTATGAGCTTCCTTTGCAGGCTTTGCTAAACAGCTCCTTCACAAACGGACAACAGCTTCGCGTAGCAATCAGCGCGGTGTCCGATGCGGTTAAGCATGCAGGCGAACTGGCTTTGCAGCAGCAAAACGGTGCATTAGTTGGAGCTCCCGTTCAATTTAACGTATGGGCAGGCAGCCATTCGAATTGGCAAGAGGTTCAGAATTTTGGGAAGCAGTACGTAACTCGCACGATTCCGCTTGGCAAACCTGCCTCGAGGCCAACCGCTGCTGTTGTAATCGGTTCGGACGGCTCTGTAACTTCGGTGCCAACGACATTTGTTACCGATGCAAACGGTAACGTGACCGCGATTATTCGCACGAATCATAACAGCGTCTATGCGGTATTGGCCATAAACAAATCATTTGCCGATACGAAAGGGCATTGGGCCGAAAAAGAGATTAGCGCTCTTGCTTCAAGCTTGATTCTGAACGGTGAAACGGCCGATCGATTTGCTCCTGAGCAGCAGTTGACCCGTGCGGAGTGGGTGGCGATGCTGACGCGAGTTCTTGGCTTGACAGCAGGCAACCCGGCAAACAGCTTTAAGGATGTAACCGCAAATGCCTGGTATGCTAACGCGGTAGCGGCAGCAACAGAAGCGGGTATCATTCAAGGCTTTACGGATGGAACGTTCCGTCCGAATGACAAAATTACAAGACAGCAGCTTGCCGTAACCGCGGCTAATGTCCTTGCCTTTGTCGGCAAGTCGCAAGCTGCCGGCGCAGATCAGCTAGCGGCCTTGAAGGATGGCAGCGAAATTGCAGCTTGGGCAGCTGACGCGGTGGCACAATCGCTGAAATCCGGATTGATTAAAGGGACGCCGGAAGGCTACTATTACCCGGATAAAACAGCAACGCGCTCGGAAGCAGCAACGATTCTGTACAGACTGATTTCAACGGTTCAACGTTAATAAAAAGCAAAGCCGGCTATCCCGTGGGTAGCCGGCTCTTGTTTTATTAGAGGATCAGACCGGACGCTTCGTCAAATCCCAGCATCAAATTCATATTTTGAATCGCGGCACCCGAAGCTCCTTTGCCTAAATTATCGTATCTTGAAACAATCGTAATACGATCTTCCTGTCCGAAAACAAAGATCTCCAACCGGTTCGTGTTCTTGCATTCATCAATCAGGAAATGACCGTCCTCCAGATAAGCTTCCGAATCGTAAGGCATAACCTGGACAAATCGCTCCGCCTCGTAATACGCGGCCAATATTTCGTGCACCGTTTTTGCGGATGCCTGTTTAGCCATGCTTCTTCCCGTTAACGGAACGGTCATTGCCAGCCCTTGGGGATAATTGGCTTTAATAGGCGTAAACACCGGAGGATATTCAAGTCCTGAGAACATGGCCATTTCGGGTAAATGCTTATGTTTATGAAGCAAGGAATAAGGCCTCGGAACATGGAGTTTAACGATGGAAGCCGGGTCTGCATTCTCGTATTCTTCAATTCCGCTTTTTCCGGCCCCCGTATAGCCCGAGGTCGAAAAACAGGAAGCAGGATAGTCCTTCTGCAAGAGACCGGATTCTATTAAAGGTCTAACGGAGAGGATAAAGCCGGTGGCATGGCAGCCTGGCACGGAGATTCTCGATGACGCTTGTATCCGTTCCCGCTGGTGTTTTAATTACGGCAACCCGTATACCCAGCTACTGTCCGTTCTGAATAATGAACTTGCGTTGAATATACACACATCCATTATAGATGACCAGTCTTTTTGAAATTTTTGAAAATCCTGTAACCTTTTTCTGTTCCGTTCGTCTATAACCTTTAGAAATAAAGTATAGATTGGAGCTCGAAGGGATGCCTTATACGCTAGCTCATCCGATATTTGCTTATCCGCTAAAAAAGATAAACCGAAAGCTTTTGAGCGTTACGGGTCTGGTGCTGGGCAGCATGGGGCCGGATATGGAGTATTTCGTGCGGCTGGAGCCTTATCAGTCTATCGGGCATACGGCTGCGGGCTTATTCCTGCAAGTTATCCCGCTTAGCCTTGTGCTTGGCCTTTTGTTTCATTATGTGGTCAAAACCTCGCTTGCCCTGCATCTTCCTTCGTTATTTGATCTGGATAAACGTGCCTATCATCTGATCGGAAGCTGGGATAGGAGAGGCTTCAAGGCTTGGTTCGTCTATTTGCTTTCCGTGATCATCGGGTTCTATACGCATATTCTGGTAGACGGGTTTACTCATGAGAGAGGTTACTTTGTTCATCATGTGGCTGTTTTGAATCGGATTGTCTTTCTGAATCTGCCTTTATTTAAAATGCTGCAGTACAGCTTTTCTCTGCTGGGACTGTTGGTCATAACGCTAACGGTCCTTATCAAGCTGTATAAAAGCAATCCGAGGAATGAGGATATTGTTACCGTGCCTTCCTATCAGAAATGGATGTATTGGATGGTTGTGTTCCTTTGGGTGGTGCTGCTCACGGGGTTGAAATTAAATGCCAGCAGTCTGCCGGCTATCAGTATTCTGGCTGTTGCGCCTGTTTCGGGAGTCTGCGTTGGCCTCGTTGCCGCTTCCATGATTTACAGAAGAACGTAGTCTTCTATAAAATGGGAGAGGAAGCGTTTGCTTTATTTCTTACGCAAAGGGGAAGTTTAGAATGGGGAAAGTGATTTTGTTTCAAGGTGATTCCATCACGGATTGCGGACGTTCTCGGGATGGGTATGCGGGCCAGCTGCTTGGGCAAGGGTATGCGTATCATATTGCCGGTCGGCTGGGCAGCGAGCAAGCGGAGGCCGGGCATCAATTCATTAACCGGGGGATTAGCGGGAACCGGGTTTCCGACCTGTACGCGCGCTGGAATGAAGATGCGATTGCGCTTAAGCCGGATCTCCTCAGTATTTTGATCGGGGTTAACGATACATGGCGCATCATGGACAAGCTGCCGAGCGGCGCGACGGACCGTTTCGAGCGGGCTTACCGCGTTCTGCTGGAGGAGACGAAGGAAGTATTGCCGGATACTGGCCTTGTGCTTTGCGAACCGTTTGTTCTCCGGACAGGCGTAACTGCCAAGGAATGGAGCGGCTGGCGCGAGAGGGTAGAGCGGCAGAGCGAGGTTGTGAAGCAATTAGCGGAAGAGTACGAGTCGGTATTTGTGCCCTTCCAGCAGGCTTTTGATCAAGCGGCGGAAAAAGCTGAGCCTGATTATTGGCTGTTTGACGGCGTACATCCAACGGCGGCCGGCCATTATTTGATGGCATCCGAGTGGCTGAAGGCCGTGCAGAACAGCCCGCTTGCCATTGTTTAATCCTATTTTAACCGAATGAATTCCTGTCGTTTCCCACTATGTGAGAAAATCGAGTCGAGTCTTCCCGAATTCAGCTCTACAATAAGACTATAGACAACAGACACGTTTCACACGGGAGGGAATTGGGATGAACATACTGGCGTTTCGGCATTTCGACTTTGACGATATAAGCACCTTCTCGGATTGGGCGCAGTGGGGCGGTCATCAGCTTACGGTTGTGAATCCGGCAGTGGAATTGGATAAGAAATGGCTGGACACAACGGAGCTGCTGCTTATTCTTGGCGGGCCAATGAGCGTCTATCAAGAAGATAAGTTCCCTTGGCTTGCGGATGAGAAAAGGTTTGTAAAATCGGCGATGGACCGCGGAATTAAAATATTGGGAATCTGTCTGGGCGCACAGATGCTTGCGGAAATTCTTGGCGCAAAAGTATACCGGCATACGCTTAAGGAGATTGGCTGGCACCGCATTGAGCGCACCGGTGAAGAGCATCCTTGGCTGAAGGAAATGCCGGCTGAATTCCACTCGTTCCAATGGCATGGCGATACGTTTGACCTGCCTGAAGGCGCAACCCTGCTCGCAACCTCGGATGCTTGCGGACATCAAGCCTTCTCGTACGGAGAAGATGTGTTAGCCCTGCAGTTCCATCTCGAGACTACGCCTGCCTGTATGGAGCAAATGGTAACGCGTTGGGCAAGCGAGCTGGTTGATTCGCCCTATATCCAATCCGCTGAAGAGATTCGCCGCAATATGCACCGCGTTGCCGCTTCCTTCCATATTTTGCACCAAGTGCTGGATCAGGCGGCTCTATCGCCTATCAAAGCTTCCTAATAGAGAACCCTCCCGACTTCGTAAACGGGAGGGTTCTTCCGTTTATTGGCCCAGCGCAGCCCGGCCATGCTCGCCGGTTCGAATCCGGATCGCGTCGGCAATGTCCGTAACGAAAATTTTGCCGTCGCCAATAGCGCCTGTTCTTGCCGCTTCGATAACGGCCTCCGCCGCTTCTTCATAGAGGTCGTCGCTAACGACGGTTTCGATTTTGTTTTTTAATATGAAATCCGTCTGATATTCTACTCCGCGGTATAAGGTCCGGGTTCCTTTCTGAATGCCTTGGCCGCGGACATCGCTGATGGTCATGCCGCTGATTCCGATGGTGTGAAGGGCGGCTGTCACGCTGCTTAATCTCTCGGGACGAATAATAACGGTCAGCAGCTTCATGGTTACACTCCTTTCATCTCGGGACTCGCGGTAAGCACGGTGCCGGCAGGCTGATACTCCGTTTGCGGCCTTGCGGGAATGCCGCTGTTCATCGCTTCAAAGGTGTTATAGGCATTCTCCCCATGCAGACTGAGGTCAAGCCCGGTTAATTCCTGCTCTTCCGACACCCGAAGGGTTGTGAATAAAGAGATTGCCTTCAAGATGACGAAGGTGCCAACGGCCGCAAGACCAATCGCGACAAGCACGTCTACGCATTGAATAAGGACCTGCTTGGCATTGCCGTGAATAAGTCCGTCTGCTCCGGCAGGGTTAACCTTGGTGCTGGCGAATATGCCTGTCGCAATGGCTCCCCAGATCCCGCCAATCCCGTGAATGTCGAATACATCAAGGGAATCATCGTATTGCAGCTTGGCTTTGACGACATGAAGGCCCCAGTAGCAAATGACGCTTGCAAGAGCGCCGATTGGAATTGCCGAGAGCACCGACACGAAACCCGCTGCCGGCGTAATAGCTACTAGTCCGGCAATGACGCCGGTTACGCCGCCAACCATTGTTGCTTTTCCTCGTAATCTCCATTCCATAACCATCCATAGCACGCCGCCTGCCGCTGCAGCAACCTGCGTCGTAACAACGGCAAGGCTTGCTAACCCGCCTGAAGCTAGGGCGCTGCCTGCATTAAAGCCGAACCATCCGAACCAGAGACACATCGCTCCAATCATAAAGAAAATAAGATTGTGGGGCGGTAGAGTTCGGTTAGGGAAGGAACGTCTTTTGCCTACGACCAGAGCGGCGACCAGCGCGCTTACGCCGGATAAAATATGAACGACGGTTCCGCCGGCGAAGTCGAGCCCGCCAAGCTTCGAGAGCCAGCCGCCTCCCCATGCCCAGAACGCCATCGGGGCATAGACGAAGGTAACCCACAGAACGGCAAATATGACCCATACGTTAAACTTGATCCGCTCGGCCACGCCGCCGGAGATTAAGGCGGTAGTTATGGCCGCGAACATTCCCTGATACATGGCAAAGATCAGATGAGGAATCGTCAGGCCATCCTTGGCATCCACGCCGACATGCTGGAAGCCGATAAATTCAAACCCTCCAAATACGCCGGAAACTCCGGGTCCAAACGCAAAGCTATAGCCCCATAGCACCCAGACAAGCGTAACGATCACAAATGCGCTCAAGCTATGCATGACGGTAGACAAGATATTCCGCTGGCCAACGAGACCTCCGTAGAATAAAGCGAGTCCGGGCATGAACATAAACATGACGAGTACGGTTGCGACGATAATCCACGTCGTATCCCCGGTATCTACGACAGAGGTCTCTCCTTCCGCGAAGGCAGTTAAAGGTAACGCGGTGAAGAGCAGAGTCACCCATGAAGCGATTGATAAGTACTTTTTCCAGGATTTCAGCATGTAAGTCCCTCCTATATTTATATGTTAGCTTTGATGACGTAATTATGACCAGCTATCCGAATAGAGAGAACGGGAGTATCCCGATATGTGAGAAAATTGAAAAATTCGGACAAATCAAATTCTGATTTTCTCGATATTCGGGAAACAGAGGTTTGACAGCAATAAAAGACGGGATATTATTGTCACATAAGTTAACATTAAACAAACGAAGAGAGGCGATTGAAATGACACCACTTACTTTATCGTTAGCGAATCACCCGCTGGAGCCGCTTAGCCGGGAAGAAACAAGCGCCGCCGTACGCATTCTGAAAGAGCAGCGGCAATTAACCGAATCCGACCGGTTTGTGCATGTTGCGTTGAAAGAGCCCAAGAAGGAGATTGTCATGGAATATGACGGCTCCAAACCGTTTGAGAGAGAAGCCTTTATTATTATTCTGAACAAGAAAGAGAATGCGACCTATGAAGCTGTCGTTTCTCTTACCGGACAAAAGGTAGTCTCTTGGGTGCATGTTCCGGGCGTACAGCCAACCATCATGCTGGATGAGCAGGCGGAATGCGAGATTGCCGTCCGCAATAGTCCGCTGTTTATTGAAGCGCTGGAACGGCTCGACATCCATGCGCCGGAGCTCGTAATGGTAGATTTGTGGTCGCCGGGCAATTGGGGAACGGAAGAGGATGCGACCCGACGGTTAGCCAAACCCTTGTGCTTCCTCCGCAGCGATGAGAAGGATAACGGTTACGCCCGTCCATTGCCGATTGTTCCAATTATAGATTTGAATACGATGGAAGTGCTTCGGGTTGAAGAATATGAATATACGAAAATTCCCGATAAGGAGTTCAACTATACGCCCGACCGGGTAGGGCCGCTGCGCGGCGGGATCAAGCCGGTCGAAATTACGCAGCCGGAAGGTCCAAGCTTTACGATTAACGGGCATGAGGTAGAGTGGCAGAATTGGAAGTTCCGAATCGGCTTTAACGCCCGCGAAGGTCTAACGCTGCATACCTTGTCCTATCATGATCAAGGACGCGACCGTCCGGTGCTGTACCGCGGCTCCTTGTCGGAGATGGTTGTTCCTTATGGCGATCCGGGTCCTATTCAGAACCGGAAGAACGCGTTCGACAGCGGGGAATACGGTATTGGCCAATTGGCGAACAGCTTGGAGCTTGGCTGCGACTGCGTGGGCTATATTAAATATTTCGACGGCGTCATGACGGACAGCAAAGGGGATTTATTCGTCATCAAAAACGCCATCTGCATGCATGAGGAAGACTTCGGCATTCTGTGGAAGCATACGGATTGGCGTACAAACGACGTCGAAGTTAGGCGTTCCCGCCGGTTAGTCATCTCCTCTATTTCGACGGTGGCCAATTATGAATACGGATTTTTCTGGTATCTCTATCAGGACGGCAATATTCAATTCGAGGTGAAGCTGACGGGGATCCTGTCCACGGCTGGATTACATCCGGGAGAAACGCCGAAATACGGCAATATGGTGGGACCGGATCTCTATGCGCCCAATCATCAGCATTTCTTCAACGTTCGTCTCGATATGCAGATTGACGGCAACGAGAACTCGGTCTATGAGGTCAATGTCGTACCGGAGGAGCCGGGCGTGAACAATCCTAGAGAGAACGCTTTTTACGCTAAATCGACACTGCTGGAGACGGAGCTTCAGGCGAAGCGCGATATTAAGCTGGAGACGGCGAGGTATTGGAAGTTTGTTAACGATAACGTGAAAAATGAGCTTGGCCAATCCGTCGGCTTCAAAATCGTGACGGGGGAGAATTGCTTCCCGTTTGCTTCGGATAATTCCAGTCTGATCAAGCGCGCCGGATTTATTAAGCACCATCTGTGGGTCACCCCTTACGACGAGGATGAGATGTATGCTTCCGGCAAATATCCGAACCAGCATCTGGGCGGAGACGGGTTGTCCGCTTGGGCGGAGAAGGACCGGAATATTAAAAATACCGACGTTGTCGTATGGTACACGATGGGGCATACCCATGTGCCCCGTCCGGAGGATTGGCCGGTCATGCCTGCCGCGTATATCGGCTTTATGCTGAAGCCGGTCAGCTTCTTTAATCAAAGCCCGGCCATTAATCTGCCTCCGCAGGCGAAGAAGAAATATTGCGGCAGCACGGTGAAGGCGGACGGCTGCCAGAGCTAAGTTAGGCATAGAAAGGAGAGGCATGTCTAATGATGAAATTGCGGCATCTGAGCGTAGAGTCGAAATATTCGGTGCTGTCGATGGTATCCGTGTCCGGCGTGCTTGTTCTGCACCTTGTTCATTGGCTGACAATGCCTCTTATTATGGGGACGGTCAGCGAAATGCATCATCATCATCAGGAAACGGGTAACAATAGTTCCTTTCTGATGAGTACCGTAATGATGGTCTTATTTCTTATCAATCTGGCAAGCATGTATTTTGCCGTCCGGCAGCTGATCGCCGCCGTTATGAAGAAGGACAGTCATACGGGGCATTCGATTGTATGCACAACGATCTCTCTAGCCGTTTTGTGTGTAGGGATTTATACCTTATTATCCTTTTGAAGCTTCGGGAGAGCTGATGCGTGTCAGGGATGCATCAGCTTTTTCCCCGTGAAAGAATGAATTGCCAAATGATAAACGTCCATTCTACAATAAGATGGAATAGGGATGTTCGAAAATATGACATGGAGGCGAAACTCATGTCCGTGATCTCGAAGGCGATACATATACTGGATTATCTAGTGCCGCAGGGGAGCGAGAAGGAAGTCAGCGTGACGGAGATCAGCCGCGAACTCGATATGCCGGTGCAGAGCGTACATCGCATTCTCGCTTCCTTGTCGGAGCATGGCTTTGTCTCCCAGAACAGCAAAACGAAGAAATACAAGCTGGGCTTGTCGATTATGAAATACGGATTTCTGATGTGGGACAGCTTGCGGTTCCGCTCCATTGCCAGACCGTTTATGGAAGAGCTGTCGAAGAAGACGAAGGAAACGGTCTACCTGGCTACCCGCGAGAACACCGAAGGCGTGTATATCGACAATATCGATTCTCCGCAGCTGCTCAAAATTT
This sequence comes from Paenibacillus sp. ATY16, assembly GCF_003399985.2. Lineage (NCBI taxonomy): Bacteria > Bacillati > Bacillota > Bacilli > Caryophanales > Paenibacillaceae > Paenibacillus > Paenibacillus sp. ATY16. Next base: position 57,677 of record NZ_NMOK02000032.1, read on the forward strand.
CCGAGCCGATCGGGCTGAGGCTGCCGCTTGTCATCGGGGCTTCCAATCGGGTTATTCTGGCGTACATGACTTCCTCAGCGAGGGAATCCATTTTGAATCAGATTGATTGGGAAGGCTTGCCGTCTCTGCGGCTTTTAACAAGAGAATATATTGCCAATGATCTGGAGCAGATCCGCAAGCGCGGGTATGCGATTACCTCCGGCGAAGCGACGGAAGGGACAACGGGCATCGGCGCGCCCATCTTCTCTTACGAGAATACGGTGATCGGTTCCCTGAATTGCGCAGGCCCAACCTTGCGTTTTACAGCGGAGAACATCGAGAAGTACAGCTATTACGTGAAAAAATACGCGGATCTGATCTCTCAGGAGTTAGGGTACCGGCATTTGTACCGAATCAACGAGTAATTAAGAATGGCGATTATTCAATAAAAATCCCCTTAGGCGATTGGCTCGCTTAAGGGGATTTTGTTTGCGTCGGCCAGCTGTTTTCTGAGCTGGGAAGGGGCAACGCCTTTGTACTTTCTGTACATCTTCGTAAAGTAATTGGAGTTGTCGCAGCCGACACGGCCCGCAATCTCGGTAATGGAGAGATCGCCGGCGAGCAGCAGCCGCTCCGCTTCATTCACCCGGCATACGTTGACGTAATCGATAAAAGTCCGGCCGGTAAGCTTTTTGAACATTTTGCAGAAATGATGGACGTTCAGGTTCATCCGCCTTGCCGCATCGGCTACCGTCTGCTTGTCCGCAAAGCTGGCTTCAATATATTCGATTAATGCCTTGAACTGTTCGCGGTTATGCACGTATTGATTGGTCGCTTGCTCCGGAAGCTGCTGAGGCAGAAATTTGCGGGACAGCAGAGTAAGCAGCATATGAAGCTGCGATTTTACCATCAATTGATAGGCGGGCTGCTTCTCTTTAAACTCCGTGCTGGCCTGCTCCAGCAAGTAATAATAATCCGCGCAGGACGGATCGAGCCGGGTTGGCTTGACCGGCAGCTGTACGCGGCCCTCCAAATAGGGCAGGACATATTTCGTATGAAGAGAATCCTGCATCCAATTCTGGAAGAGAGAGCTGTTATAGACGATAGCGAGGTATGAGATTTCTCCATCGCATAGACTGTAGCCGACATGAAGCGCTCCGGCAGGCACGAATAAAACATCCCCCGGAAGAGCCTCGTAAGATTCGCTGTCGATATGAAAGACGGCGCTGCCTTGCTGCATGACGATAATTTCGAAATGCTCATGCCAATGCAAATAGAGAATCAGCTCGCCCGGCTTCTTCTGAAGAGCGCGGTTCGAAAAAATTTGAACCGGGTGCATTTTCTCGTCTATTCGAGTATTCTCGCGCAGTTCCTTCGGATAGCTCATGATAGATTCAACTCCACAATATTGGACTAGTAAAACACAAGAATGGTCGAGAATCGTCCGTTTTCCCGCGCTATACTGAGGTTGCATTCAAAATTAATCCACCAAAATAGGAGTGGTAATGATATGACGAATATACTTCGGATCGGAACATTGGTTGGCGGAGGCGACGCGGTGCGCGTGATTCCTCAGATTGCTCCTCACGGCTTCGAATCTTACAGCTTGACGTTCTGGCAGACAACGGGCGACACGAATCTGGTCGAGACGGCGAAGCGGGTTCGCGAGCTGTCCGATGAATACGGTTTCATTATATCGACGGTTGGCATCTTTGGCAATCCGTTGACCGGCGCGGGAAATAACGCGGATACCCTTGCAAGCTGGGAAAGACTGATCGATCATGCGCATTTGTTCGGGACGGACATCGTATCCGGGTTTACCGGACGTTTGACCGGCGAATCGATTGACAGCTCTATCCCGCGGTATGCGGAAGTATTCGGAGAGCTGGGCAAGCGGGCTGCGGATAAGGGAGTGCGAATTGCGTTCGAGAATTGCGATATGGGCGGCACCTGGGAAGCCGGCGATTGGAACATCGCGCATAACCCGACGGCTTGGGAAATGATGTTTAACGCGATTCCGTCCGACAATATCGGTCTACAGTGGGAGCCATGCCATCAGATGGTCTCGCTGATCGATCCGATTCCGCAGCTCCGCAAATGGGTGGACAAAGTGTTCCACGTCCATGGCAAGGACGCAACCATCGCTTGGGATATCGTGAAGGAATACGGCATTCACGGTCCAAAGCCATTCGTGTGGCACCGGACGCCTGGCTTTGGCGATACGAACTGGACGGATGTTATCACCATTCTCAGACAAGCCGGCTATCAAGGAACGATCGATATCGAAGGCTGGCATGATCCGGTCTACCGCGACGAGCTGGAGATGACGGGACAAGTCCACGCATTAAATTATTTGAAGCAATGCCGCGGCGGACAGTTTGTGCCGAATCCGAAATAGGGGAGTGCATGCGAATGAGCGCAACATATAAAGTTGTAGTAGCGGGCTGCGGGGGCATGTCGAACATCTGGATCGATACGGCCATCGAGCGCAAGGATACGGAGATTGTCGCTTTAGTCGATATCAAGCAGGAGTTTGCCGAGAAAATGAGGGAGAAGAAGGGGCTAAGCTGCCCTACCTTCACCGATCTTGCCGAGGCTATCCGGAAGACCGGCGCTAATCTTGTCTTTGACGTAACGATCCCCGCGAGCCATCACCGGATTGCAAGCACGGCGATGCAGCTTGGCTGCAATATCTTTGGGGAGAAGCCGCTTGCGGAAACCGCGGAGGAATGCAAGGATCTGATCCGGATCGCGGAGGAAACGGGGAAATCGCATGCGGTCATGCAAAACCGGCGGTTTGATCCCCGTATTCGCGCGCTGCGTCATTTGCTGGACTCGGGTACGATTGGCAAGCCGGGTTTTGTGAACGCGGATTTCTTCCTGGGGCCGCATTTCGGCGGATTCCGGGAAACGATGGCAAGTCCGCTGCTGCTCGATATGGCGATCCACACATTCGATCAGGCTCGCCTAATACTGGGGGCAGATCCGGTGTCCGTTTATTGCCACGAATTTAACCCGCCGGGCTCTTGGTACGAAGGGGCGGCCGCGGCAGTCTGCATCTTCGAAATGTCTGACGGGTCGGTGTTCAATTACCGCGGTTCCTGGTGTGCGGGAGGGGCAAACACGTCGTGGGAAGCAGACTGGAGAATCACGGGCGAGAAGGGGACGGCGATCTGGAACGGGCATGATGCCCCCTTTGCGGAAGTGATTGCGCCGGAACCTCAGGAAGGGAAGTTCATTAAATCGTTTGTCCGGGTAGAGGCGGATTCCGCGGTATACAATGCTCATTCGGAAAGAACCGGGCATCCGGGCTGCCTCGACGAGATGTTCCTCTCGCTGGAGGAAAACCGCAGGGCGGAAACCGACAGCCGGGATAACCAATACAGCATGGCTATGGTTAATGCGGCGCTGAAAAGCGCGCGGACCGGGCAAAAAGTAACGATTGCGGATTTTATTCGGAGGTAGCCGATTGTCAGGAGCGGGGAGCGGGAGCTTTCCCGCTCTTTTTGTTTTTGATTATATTTGTTTATGCCCGAAATATTTTTGTTTTCAAATATAAACAAACATGTTACTATCGAAACATAAAGATAAAACAACGTATTCGGAGGTAAACAAAATGGTACAAAGCTTATGGCAATCATCTAAAGCATCTGAATTCACAAACGGACTCGATCAATTGGTTTATCGCTCTAACCTGATCGGAGCAGACCGCCGCGTGTGCAACATCTTTGGCGGCAATACTTCCACGAAAACGACGGTTAAAGATTTCCGCGGCCGCGATGTTGAAGTGATGTACGTGAAGGGCAGCGGTTCTGACCTTGGTTCGATGAAAGCGGCAAACTTCACCGGTCTTCGCATGGAAGATATCCGTCCTTTGTTCGAACGCGATGCCATGTCGGACGAAGAAATGGTTGCTTACCTTGGCAACTGCATGATCGACGCGAAGCATCCGCGCGCTTCGATCGAGACTTTGCTGCATGCCTTCCTGCCATTCAAGCACGTAGACCATACGCATCCGGATGCGATTATCAGCCTGTGCTGCGCGGATAACGGCCGCCATCTGGCGGAAGAGATTTTCGGCAACCGCTTCGTATGGGTGCCATACGTGCGTCCCGGCTTTACTCTCTCGAAGATGATCGCGGAAGGCGTATTGGCTAATCCTAACGCTGAGCTCGTTCTGATGGAGAAGCATGGCCTTGTAACTTGGGGCGAAACGTCCGAAGAATGCTATGCGCAGACCATTAAGATTATTAATGAAGCAGAAGCTTTCATCGAAGCACGCGTAAATGAAGCCAAATTGTTCGGCGGCGTGAAACATGAAGCCCTTCCGGCCGAGGTTCGCCGTCAAATCGTATCGCAAGTGATGCCTACGATCCGCGGTGCCGTATCCGACGCGAAGAAAATGATCCTGTCGTTCGACGACCAAGACGATGTGCTTGCTTTCGTTGGCGGCGCGGACGCTCTGCAGCTGTCGCAGGTTGGCGCCGCTTGCCCGGACCATCTCGTTCATACGAAGGTTGTTCCGCTCTTTATCGATTGGACGCCTAATGCGGAGGATATCGACGGCCTGAAGTCGAAATTGATTGAAGGCGTTGCCGCTTATAAAGAGCAATACAAAGCTTATTTCGAGGAAAACAAAAACGAAGGCGACGTCATGTTCGAAGCGGCTCCGCGCGTTATCCTCATTCCGGGGCTTGGCATGATCAACACGGGCAAGAGCTGGGCGCTGTCGCAAGTAAGCGGCGCTTTGTACCATCGCGCGATTTCCGTTATGCGCGGCGCTACGGCGATTGGCAGCTTCGTATCGCTGAGCGCGAACGAATCGTATAACGTAGAGTACTGGCCGCTTGAGCTTTACAAGCTGTCGCTGGCTCCGGCTGAAGCCGAATTCTCCCGCAAGGTTGCCTTCATTACCGGCGGTGCCGGCGGTATCGGCAGCGAGACGGCACGCCGCCTCGTATCGGAAGGCGCGCATGTCGTGTTGGCCGACCTGAATCTGGAAGGCGCGCAGAAGGTTGCGCAAGAAATCAACGACAAATACGGCGAGAACCGCGCTTACGCCGTAAAAATGGACGTTACGGACGAGCAAGCGGTGCAGGCTGCTTATGCGGAAGTAGCTCTCGTCTACGGGGGCGTGGATATTATCGTCAACAACGCAGGCCTCGCAACATCCAGCCCGTTTGACGAAACCTCCCTCAAAGAATGGAATTTGAATATTAACGTGCTTGGCACCGGTTATTTCCTTGTTGCCCGTGAAGCGTTCAAGCTGATGAAACAGCAGGGCATTGGCGGCAACATGGTATTTATCGGCTCCAAGAACTCGATCTTCGCAGGCAAGAGCGTTACGGCTTACAGCTCGGCAAAAGCGCTGGAGGCTCATCTGGCACGCTGTATCGCGGCGGAGGGCGGCGAATTCGGCATTCGCGTCAATACGATTCTGCCGGATGCGATTCTGCAGGGCTCCGCGATCTGGAACGGCGCATGGCGCAACGAGCGCGCCGCGGCTTACGGCATCGAGCCTGACCAATTGGAAGAGCACTACCGCAAACGGACTACGCTGCTCGTCAATATTTATCCAAGAGATATTGCGGAAGGCATCGCCTTCTTCGCATCTTCGAAATCGGACAAAACAACCGGCTGCATGCTGACGATTGACGGCGGTGTACCGGCTGCATTCACACGCTAAGAAGGAGGGCGCCTCTACAGATGGATCAACATGTAAAGCAAGCTTACGAAGCGGCAAAAGCATTGTATGCCCAGCATGGAATCGATACGGACGAAGTACTGCGCAAGCTGGAGACGGTCAAAGTCTCCATGCATTGCTGGCAAGGCGATGACGTAAAAGGCTTCCTGAACGCGGATCAGGAATTGACCGGAGGCATTTCGGTTACCGGCCAATATCCGGGCGCGGCAAGAACGCCGGAGGAGCTTCGCTCCGATCTGGAGAAGGCATTCTCCCTTATTCCTGGCAAGCATAAAGTCAACCTTCATGCGATCTATACGGATACGAACGAGAAGGTTGAGCTGGATCAGCTTGAGCCGCGTCATTACGAAGGCTGGGTAACCTGGGCGAAGGAGCAGGGGCTTGGACTCGACTTCAACCCAACCTGCTTCTCGCATGAGAAATCGAGCGACGGCTTTACGCTTAGCCATCCGGATCCGGGGATCCGCCAATTCTGGATTGACCACTGCAAGGCTTCCCGCCGCATCGGCGCTTACTTTGGCGAGCAGCTGGGTCAGACCTGCGTGACCAACGTCTGGGTTCCCGACGGCTTCAAGGATAATCCGGTTGACCGCATGACCCCGCGCAAGCGTCTGAAGGCTTCGCTCGATGAAGTGTTTGCCGAGCCGCTTGATCCGAATTACAACCTGGACGCGGTGGAGAGCAAGCTGTTTGGGCTTGGGTCGGAAGCGTACGTGGTTGGCTCCCACGAATTTTATATGGGCTACGGCTTGCAGAATAACAAGCTGATCTGTCTGGATGCGGGCCATTTCCATCCGACGGAAGTCATCTCGAATAAATTGTCTTCCCTTGCTCTCTTCACAAGCGGCATTCTGCTTCATGTCAGCCGCCCGATGAGATGGGATAGCGACCATGTCGTCATCATGGACGATGAGCTGCTTGAGATCGGCAGAGAGCTGGTTCGCCATGATCTGCTGGGCACAACCCATATCGGCCTTGATTTCTTCGATGCCAGCATTAACCGCGTAGCCGCTTGGGTTGTCGGAACGCGCAACACAATCAAGGCATTGCTCCGCGCGATGCTCGAGCCGGTGGAAACACTGAAGAAAATCGAGCTGGAAGGCGATTATACGACCCGCCTTGCGCTTACCGAAGAATTCAAGTCGTATCCGTTTGGCGCGATATGGGATTACTATTGCGCTACGAAGGGTGTTCCGGTCCGCGAGCAGTGGATCAGCGAAGTGAAAGAATACGAACAAAACGTATTGCTGAAGCGCGGTTAGGAGGGCGACCGGTTGTCGGACATATTGGCGTTTGACCTCGGAGCAAGCAGCGGAAGAGCGATCCTGGGCAGTCTGAAGGACGGCAAGATCGTAACCGAAGAGCTTCACCGCTTTCCTAACGATCCGGTGCAGACGGGCGACCGTCTGCACTGGGATATTTTGCGGTTGTATCACGAGATCAAGCAAGGCCTGCTAAAGGCCAAGCATAAGGGGATACAGCCGCAGAGCATCGGCATTGATTCCTGGGCGGTTGATTACGGACTTATCGCAGATGACGGAAGTCTGCTTGGCAATCCGCTTCATTATCGGGACCACTCAAGCGCAGGGATGATGGAGAAACTTCAGGAGGAATTAACTCCTGCGGAAATATTCAACCGGACGGGCATTCAGTTTCTGCCGTTTAATACGATTTACCAGCTCTATGCGGCCAAGCTGAATCAATCCCCGCAGCTTGCTGCAGCGAAGCGTTTCCTTATGATCCCGGATTTGCTTCGGTATTTCCTGACCGGCGAAATGCACAACGAGTTTTCCAACGCAACGACCACTCAGCTATACAACCCGCTTAAGCAAGAGTGGGATGGGGAACTGCTGCAGCATCTTGGTCTCTCGCAGTCCTTGTTCGGGCAAGTGCTTCAGCCTGGCTCGCCCGCCGGGAATCTGCAGCCATCCGTTCAGGAGGAGCTTGGACTTGGACCGATTGCCGTTCATGCCGTAGCTGAGCATGACACGGCATCGGCGGTGGTCGCCGTACCGGCGCTTGAACGTTCCTTCGCTTACTTAAGCTGCGGAACCTGGTCGCTGCTCGGAACGGAGATCCAGGAGCCGATTATGACGGCGGAGGCGGGAGAGCTTAATTTTACGAATGAGGGCGGCTATGGCGGCACTTACCGTCTGCTGAAGAACATCATGGGGCTTTGGATTCTGCAGGAAAGCCGGAGAGAGTGGGAGCGTTCCGGACAGGATTACAGCTTCTCCGAGCTTGTGAAGCTTGCCGGAGAAGCACCTGCGTTTACGGCTTTTATCGACCCGGATGATCCCGTATTTATGGCTCCGGGCAACATGCCGGCGAGAGTCAAGGAATATTGCCGGAAGACGAATCAGCCGGTTCCGGAGGATGCTGGCACGCTCGTCCGCTGCATTCTGGAAAGCCTCGCCTTCAAATATCGTTATGTGCTTGAAATGACGGAACGGTTGTCCGGCAAGCAGTTTAACGGTCTTCATATGGTCGGCGGCGGCATTCATAATACGCTGCTTTGCCAGTGGACGGCAAATGCGATCGGCAAGCCGGTATGGGCGGGACCCGCGGAAGGCAGCGCGATCGGGAACCTGGCGGTTCAATGGATTGCAAGAGGCGAGTTCGCGGACATTTGGGAAGCACGGCGTGTTATCAGGGATTCTTTCCCGGTTACGATTTACGGCCCTCAACAAGGGGAGGCATGGTATGATGGATACGGACGATTCCTGGAGATTACAGCGCTCCGGTAAAAGTCTATCCGCCAGTGACCTTGCGTAAGAGGATGTATTTACGGGCAGCGGTACTGCGGGGATGATCTCGCTGTATTTGCTGCCTTTTCTTCATAATCAATACTTGCGCATGATGACTGGAGGGACAACAACTTGAGGCAGGGGTTACTAGCTTTCTATTATAATTTGCGGATCAAATATAAAATAATCGTCATGCTTGCTTTTATGATGGCGGTTATCGGCATTGCGACCTTTGCGGTCATGAAGTATGCCTTTCAAGCTTACGACAAGGAAATCTACAAGCAATCCGCCAGTGCTCTCAACAGCGCTTCGCTAGGCGTCGAGAAGGAGCTCCGCAATATGGAGAAGATTTCCTTCAAGATTGCGACGGACAGCTACATTCAGGATTATTTGAGCGAGATTAAGGCAGGCGGCTCCGAGTACAGCAATTATCTGACCGCGGTAAATATACGCCAGCGGCTATTGACCTTCACCAGCAACGAGAAATATATACTGTCGTTTCATGTGATGGATGTTTTTAGGAAGCAATATGGAAACGGTTACAAGATGATTAATTTATCAACCGAACGCAACGCGCAAGTCGTAAATGAGACCAACAAAACAAATGGCGGCGTCCAGTTTGTCTTCCCGGATTACGGAGATAACGCGCTTATTGCGGGCAGGGAAATCCGCAGGGTAGACGGGCTGGAGCTGGATCATCTGGGCAATATGGCGGTCAGAATCGACATCGACCGGCTCTATAGCGATCTTGTAACCTCGGCGGATAATTCCAAAGCGTATTTTGCCATCCTGCAAAAGGGCGGCCACCTGGTCTATCCGCATGACCAGCCTGACGGAATGGATCTGACTTCCTTGCAGCTAACCGGACAGCAGGGCTTCAAGATTGTATCGTTGTCGGGCAAAAACTATTTCATCACCTATTATTCCTCAGGCTATCTGGATTGGGTGTACGTTAACGTGATGCCTTACGATCAGATCTTCCACACGACGGAATCGGCGAAAAATACCGTTATTATCGTCTACATTCTACTCTCGGTTCTCATTCTGGGAGCTGCGCTCAGCTTCTCGCGTTCCATAACGGGGCCAATAGAACGGCTGAATCAGAGAATGAAGCGGATTCAGCTCGGGCATTTCGAATTTGCGGAAGAACCGGAGGAGCGCAATCTAGCGAAGGATGAAGCCGGCCAGCTGCAGCGCAATTTCCGGATGATGGTGGGACGGATAGACGAGCTGATCAACGAAAATTTTGTCAAGCAGCTGACCATCAAGGATACGGAATTCAAAGCGCTGCAGGCGCAGATTAATCCGCATTTTTTGTACAACACGCTGGAATCCATCAACTGGTCGGCCAAAATCGCCGGACATAAGCAGATCTCTATTATGGTTGAATCCCTGGGTTACCTGCTCCGCAGCACGATCAGCCACAAGCAGCCAACCGTGACGCTTGAGGATGAAATGAGGCTGGTCAGCCATTATATCGCGATCCAGCATATCCGTTTCGAAGAGCGGCTTGTATTCGAGAACCGGATCCCTGACCGTCTCTTAAATGTGTATGTGCCAAAGCTCAGCCTGCAGCCGCTTGTGGAGAACGCGATCCATTACGGGCTGGAGCAAATGATCGAAGCTTGCGTAATCACGATTACGGCAGAAGAATATGAAGGCGGCATTGCCATTACCGTAGCGGATAACGGCCCGGGGCTTGCACCGGATGTCATCGATCAGCTTAGAAGCGGGGAAATCCAGCCAAGAGGAACGGGAATCGGCCTGCGCAACATTGAGGACCGCATCAAGATGCTGTTTGGAGAAGCTTACGGCATTCGGGTAGAGAGCGTTTCGCAGCAAGACACACGGATTACCTTGTATCTGCCAATCGAAATGGGGGAGCGAACATGAAGTATAAAGTGCTGTTGATTGACGATGAACGGATTATTCTGGAGGGTATTGCGTCTCTGATGGACTGGGATAAATACGGAACGCAGCTTGCCGGTACGGCGCGCAACGGCTTGGAAGCCCTTCAATTTATCGAGGCTCAGCAGCCCGATATCATTATTAGCGATATCCGCATGCCGGGCATGGACGGTCTCAGTCTGGTGAAACGGGTAAAGGAGGCTTATCCGCATACAGCGTGCATCATGCTGAGCGGCTTTGGCGATTTCGAATATGCCCGTCAAGCGATGCAGTACGGGGTTAAGCATTATTTGCTGAAGCCTTGCAACGAGAATACGATCGCCGAAGCGATTGTGTCGGTCGTAGAACAGCTTGATCAGGAACGGCGTACCGATGCTTTCCTTCAGCGGATGCAAGAGGAGCTGAAGAAGGTGCTCCCAAGCGCGAAGGAGCAGTTTCTGAAAGAATACGTAACGAATAAGCGTTACGGGCGCCGCGAATGGGATGAATACGGCAGGCTGTTCGGCATTCAGCTCGAGAATCTGGAAGCCAGGCTGCTGCTATGCCAGCTTGAGGGTCCGTTTGAGTTCGATCATCTCTTTGCGATTAAAAATATCGCCGAAGATATTATCGGCAAGCCTACCATTCTGCTCAGCACCACGATAGGCAGCCAGCTGCTTATCCTGATCCGGGACCAGTATCCCGAAAGCGAGCTTCTCACCATTTTGGCGGAAGTCAAGCGGACCTTCACCGGGTATTTCAAGCTGGATACAACCATAGCGATCAGCGACGCCGGCGAACTGGCGGAAGCCCGCAAGATGTACATGGATACGCGAAGCTGTCTGAACCATCGCTTCTATCTGGGCGGGGGAAGCCTTATCACGGTCCGGGATATCCAGCAGCAGGATGAGCAAGAGGAACAGGTCTTTTTGTATGACGATACCCAGCTCTGCATGGCGGCCAAATCGGGCAACTGGGAAGAGGTGAACAAGGAGCTGGAGGAGGCATTCCGGATTCTGGCGGGGCTTAGGCTGGATAATTCCACGGCCAAATCGTACGTGATTCCCTTGTATGTAGCGTTGATCCGTCAGGCAGAACCAAAGCGGATGAACGAATATTTGCAGCTGCTGGCCAAGCTTGAGTCTCTCAGTACCTTGCAGGCGCTGCAAAGCTTTGTAGAGGATGCGGCCAAACAAATCTGCCAGGAGAACTACGAGATTCAATCCTGCCGGCATTCCGGCATCATTCAGAAGATGATGAACATCGTCAGCGAGCATATGAGCAATCCGGCCCTTTCCCTGCAATGGGCGGCAAGCGAGATTTTGTACATGAATGCGGATTATTTAGGCAAGCTGTTCAAAAAAGAGACGGGGGATAAATTCTCGAACTATGTCATGAAAACGCGAATGGACAAAGCGCTGGAGCTGATCGAGGCAAGCAGCGACGTTAAAGTGTTCGAACTGGCGGAGCAGCTGGGCTTTGGCGATAATCCCCATTATTTCAGCCAGGTCTTTAAGAAATATACCGGGAAGTCACCATCGGATTTCAAGAAAACATCCTAAACAAGATGTCTGTTTTTTGATGAAAAATCACTGGTTATTCGATTCCGGGCTCTCCTTTTTAACTGTACTATAGGAAATGTAAACACTTACATGGATTGAGAAAGGGGCGCTAGAAATATGGGAAAGAAGCTATCAGCAGCAATCGCACTCATCTTGGCTACGACTCTTACGGCATGCGGCGGAGGCAACAATAACAACGCAAATCAAGCAGCCAATGCGGGTGCAAGCACTTCCGCAAATGCAGGCAAAACGGACGCGGGGAAAAATATTACGCTCCGTATCGCCTGGTGGGGCTCGCAGCCTCGTCATGATTACACGTTGGAAGTTATCAAAATGTACGAGGCCGCTCATCCAAACGTGAAGATCGAGTCCGAATACGCCAACTTTGACGACTACTGGAAGAAGCTTGCTCCTGAGGCCGCTGCCAGCGAGCTGCCGGACATTGTGCAAATGGATATTTCCTACCTATCGCAATATGGTTCGAAAGGACAGCTCGCCGATCTTACGCCTTACCTGAACAAGCAGATTGACACCACCGATATTTCGGAGAACGCGATCTCCGGCGGTAAGCTGGGCGACAAGCTTTATGGCTTTAACCTTGGCGTGAACACCGTAAACTTCCAATACGATCCAGCCCTTCTGAAGAAGCTGGGCGTAGACAAGCCGGCGGATGACTGGACTTGGGATGATTACTTCGCACTCGCATCGAAAGCGAAGGAAGCGGGTCTCTACTTCGATAACGGCTTCCGTCCGGAAGTATTCTTCGGCTACTACCTGCGTACGAAAGGCCAGCATCTTTACAACGCGGAAGGCAATGCGCTTGGATATGAAGACGACCAACTGTTCGTTGACTTCTTCAAGCCGCTGGCTCAGCTCGTGAAGGATGGAGATACGCCTCCGCCGGACGTAAAAGCGCAGATTAAAGGTCTGGAAGATGACCTGATGGTAAAAGGCCAGCAAGTAGGGATCTGGCAATGGACGAACCAGTTCGTAGGCATCCAACAAGTGGCGAACCGTCCACTCGAAATGGCTAATATGCCAAATCCTGATCGCGTGAAAGGCCTCTACCTGAAGCCAAGCATGTACTTCTCGATCGCTCAGAACTCCAAGCAAAAAGAAGCGGCAGCCGACTTTATCAACTTCTTCGTCAACGATGTTGAAGCCAACAAGCTGATTAAAGGCGACCGCGGCGTACCAGTAAACAGCAAAGTTATCGAAGCAATCAAACCAACGCTTGAGCCAGCTCAGCAGCAAGTATTCGATTATGTGGCATGGGCGCAAGATAACAGCTCGCAAATGGATCCGCCGGATCCGATTGGCGCAGCAGAGATTATTACCTTGTTCAGCTCGCTTGCGGAGCAAATGGACTTCCAGCAAATTACGCCGGAAGATGCCGCTAAGCAATTCCGCGAGGAAGCCAATGCGATATTAGCCAAAAACAAATAAGAATGACAGGCAGGAATGGCTGGCCGCAAACGGCCAGCCATCCTTTATAAAAGGCTTATATTTCACCGCGAAACGTGTGCTGCTCCTCCTGGGCGCCAGCCGTTTCACCGGTAGCGAATCTTGTGCAGGAGTTGGTCCGAATGAAAGCGATCTTTAAGAGAGATTTGACGGGTTACGCGTTTATCAGCCCCTTTGTTGTCGGCTTTCTTGTATTTACCTTTGTTCCGATTTTGGCATCCCTCTATTTGTCGTTTACCGATTATGATCTGTTTACAACACCTTCTTGGGTTGGTTTTGACAATTACCATGATCTCTTCACGAGTGACAAGAAATTCTGGAAATCGTTAAAAGTCACGTTCCTGTACGTATTTATCGGAGTTCCTCTTCGTTTGTTTTTCGCCCTTATGGTTGCCATGCTGCTTAATACCGCTTCGAGAGCGGTCGGCGTGTATCGGACCTTGTTTTACCTTCCATCCATTATCGGCGGCAGCGTTGCCGTATCCATCATGTGGCGCAACCTGTACGGCGATAAAGGGATTATTAACGGATTGCTTCAATTTGTCGGCCTGGATGCGGTCAGATGGTTTGCCGATCCGATGGCAGCTCTGTGGATGCTCATAACCTTGTCGGCATGGCAGTTCGGATCTTCGATGCTGATCTTCCTGGCAGGCTTGAAGAACATACCGGTCAGCTTATACGAGGCCGCAAGCGTAGACGGTGCAAACGGATTTAACCGATTCTTTAAAATAACGGTGCCCATGCTGACACCGATCATATTGTTTAACGCCATTATGCAAACAATCGGAGCTTTCATGACGTTTGTTCCGGCTTACATTATTTCCAAAGGCACGGGCGGTCCGCTGGACGGCACCTTGCTCTATTCGCTGTATTTGTTCCGCCAAGGCTTCCAATTCTTCGATATGGGTACCGCATCGGCAATGGCTTGGATCATGCTGATTATCGTTTCGGTACTAACAGCCGTGTTGTTCCTGTCATCTAAATACTGGGTTCACTACGAGTCGAAGGAGGGGTAAGCACATGATCGCAAAAAAATGGAGATGGCCGATTTATCATATCGCGGCTGCCGGCGGTGCTATCTTGATGATCTATCCCGTGATCTGGCTCCTCATGAGCTCCTTCAAGAAAAGCGAAACGATCTTTACAACCGCAAACAGCCTGATTCCGGACAAATGGATTTGGACGAACTATTCGGACGGCTGGGCCGGCATTGGCGGCCATTCGTTTGGCACTTACATTACGAACACGCTTGTGCTTGTCGTGCTTGCCACAATCGGCGCGGTATTTTCCTCCGCGCTTGTAGCGTTTGGCTTCGGCCGGCTTAATTTCCGGGGCAAAAAATTCTGGTTTGCGATTATGATGGTTACGCTGATGCTTCCGCATGACGTAACGCTGGTTCCGCAATATATCCTGTTCTCCAAGCTTCATTGGCTGAACTCCATCAAGCCGATTGTTATTCCGGCATACTTCGGAGCACCGTTCTTTATCTTCCTGATGGTGCAGTTTATCCGAACCCTTCCGGGTGAACTGGACGAAGCGGCTACCATTGACGGCTGCGGCAAGTTCCGGTTGTTCTACCGCATCATTCTGCCGCTCATTATCCCGGCCATGGCAACCGCCGCAATCTTCTCGTTCTACTGGCGCTGGGAGGACCTGATTGGTCCGCTGCTTTACCTGAACAAGCCTTCGATGTACACCGTATCGATGGCCCTTAAGATGTATCTCGATGCCGAGACGCTTTCCAACTGGGGCGCCATGTTCGCCATGTCGATTGTAAGCTTGATTCCGGTATTCGCGATTTTCTTCTTCTTCCAGAAGCATATCGTTGAAGGGATCAGCACAAGCGGTCTGAAATAGAAACCAAGTGGTAAACCCGCAAAGCTAAGCCTTTGCGGGTTTATTTCATTTTTAGCAGGTGGATAGTCAAACACAAGAGGTGCATTCTCTTGACAAAGGAGGTTTACTGCAATAAACTTCGTTTATAAGGTTTATTGAGATAAACCTAAAGTGGAGGCGATCGAACTGGAAGCCTATAAGTTATTTGATGCGGAATACAAATTTGCTTGTCTGATTTGGGACAATGAGCCGATTAATTCAACGGAGCTTGTGAAGCTGAGCAAATCAAAGCTGGGCTGGAGCAAATCAACGACCTATACCGTCCTGAGAAAGCTATGCGAGCGGGGTATTTTGCGGAATGAACAGGCCGTTGTGACGGCCCTTATCAAGAAAACCGAAGCACAGAAGTACGAAAGTCAGACGGTTGTCGAGAAAGCATTCGACGGCTCGTTGCCGCAATTTCTGACGGCGTTTCTTGGCGGGAAGAAGCTGTCGAGGAAGGAAGCGGAGGAGCTGAAGCGGATCATTGAGGAATCGACGCAATGACGAATCTGTTTATTACGTTTGTTAATATGAGCATTACGGCGGGGTATGTGGCTATCGCTGTCATGCTTTCGAGATTATTGTTCAAACGGCTGCCTAAACGATTTTCCTACTTTCTATGGTTGGCTGTAGCGTTAAGACTGCTTGTTCCCGTTAGTTTTACGGCAGGCTTCAGCTTGTTGCAAGCGGTACGTCCTCCCAACCATTCGCTATCAGGAAGGTTGGAATATGTTCCGCATGATATCGGGATGCAGAAGAATCCGGTATTGGACATCGGCGTGGACAGTCTTCGCCAGCTTTTTCCTCTTCCGTCTGCCACGCCTTTAGCGAGCGTAAATCCGATGCAAATCTTGGTGTGGCTAGGCAGCTTGATCTGGGTAACCGGTGTTGGCGTACTGCTGCTATACGGTATGATCCAGTATGCGAGGCTATGGTCTAAGCTGAGAACGGCAACGCTGGTACAGGATCGCATCTTTGAAACGGATCAGATTCGCACGCCGTTTGTGTTTGGTTTTCTGAAGCCGAGAATTTATATCCCGACCGGTCTGTCCAAAGAAGAGCTGCCTTATATCATTGCCCACGAGCAGGTTCATATCAAGATGCGGGATTATTTGATTAAGCCTGCTGCCTATTTGCTGATGATTATCCATTGGTATAATCCTGTCCTATGGATTTCTTACAGGCTGATGAGCAAAGACATGGAGATGTCCTGTGATGAACGGGTGATGAAGCGGATGGGGAGCGAGGTAAAGAGAAGCTATGCCTCCACGCTGTTGTCCATATCGATAAACAGCAGCAAATGGCAAATGGGCGGACCGCTTGCTTTCGGAGAAAGCGATGTGAAGGCGAGAATTACGAACGTTCTTGCTTACCGCAAGCCATCCTCTTGGGTTATAGCGTTGTCGATGCTGGCTGCGGTGGTGCTTGTTACCGGGTTTACCGCTAATCCGAAGCCGTTGCAGCAGTCGATGCTGCCGGCAGCCTTGGAAAAAGAAACGTATGCCGGTTACGATCTTGAACAACTTATGGAAAATAAAACCTTGTATGTGGGGAATCACGTGAAGGTAAGCGGATTGATTGGAGCTATGCCTAAGCCGGTTGGCCTGGAAGGGAAAGGGATTTCGCTTCAGACGAAGTCGCAGCCATACGGGGTTACCGTCAATTACGATGGAACGGATGATATGCAGGCGGAGAAAGAAACGGCAGCGAATAAAAACGTTTTTTACCGGAATGCCATTATGCTGCTTAGTCTGATCGATAACGTGGATTCGATCACATTTACGGTAAGCCATGCATATAGCGTGTCTATGACGAGGGGAGAAGCCGAGTTTCTGCTCGGCGGAGATGTCCGTCCATATGCGGTTGACCTTGACAGCATGAAGAATTTGATCGATCAGCTGAATAAATATAATTGGGATCAAAAGAAAGAAGACGCTCAACGGTTATCCGTTTAAGCGTCTTTTTCTTTTATCTTGCCATCCATCCGCCGTCTACATTGAGAATATGACCGCTCAAGTAGTCGGATGCCGAAGAAGCGAGGAATACAACCGGACCTTTCAGATCATCCGGCGTACCCCAGCGGCCAGCAGGGATTCGCTCGGTAATCGAGTTCGTGCGGGCTTCATCCTTCAGGATCGGGGCCGTGTTGTTCGTTGTCATATAGCCTGGGGCGATAGCGTTTACTTGCACGCCGCGGCCAGCCCATTCGTTCGCCAGCGCTTTTGTTACGCCGGCAACGGCGTGTTTGCTTGCCGTGTAGCCGGGAACATTGATGCCGCCCTGATAGCTGAGCATGGAAGCGACGTTAATAATTTTGCCGTTGCCGCGTTCCAGCATGTGGCGTCCGGCGAGCTGGCTGAGGAAGAAGACCGAGTTCAGGTTCAGGTCGATGACATCATACCAGTCTTTTGCCGCGTGGTCGGCGGCTGGCGTACGGCGGATAATGCCAGCGTTGTTCACGAGAATATCCACCTTGCCGAAAAAGCCGCGGGCCTCATTAAAAACATCTTCCAAAATATCGGCGTTGCTGAGGTCGGCGGAGATTTCTTCCGCTTGTCCGCCAAGCTGGCGGATTGCGGCAACAGTGGCGTTGCTGTTCGAGGAAGAGATGGCAACGACGGATGCGCCCGCTTCCGCAAGGCCAAGCGCCATCGCTTGGCCAAGACCGCCGGATGTACCGGTTACAACTGCTGTTTTGCCTGTCAGGTCAAATAACATCGATTAATTCATCCTTTCGTAAATCGCAAGATTCGCACCGGCCTGCCGGTATTGCCCAGCCGTGTCCGATGAGATCCCCGAGTCGGTCAGAATCGTGTTTATCTCATGAAAGTCCGCAAAGGTAAACAATGCGCCTTGGCCAAATTTATGGTGATCAACGACCACATACGAGGTTTGCGCCGTATCGAGAAGGGCCCTCTTGAAAGCCGTCAGGTCGCCTGTATAAATCGTGAAGCCAAATTCCGCATGAACGCCCGTAGCGGACAAAAAGGCTTTTTTAATATTGAGCTTCCGGATGTAAGCCTCGGCTTCCGCGCCTGCAAGCATATTGCGGACGCGGTAACCGCCGGGCACGACCAGTTGAATTTCATCCTTGCATGACAGCTCGGCAATGATGTGCACATCGTTGGTCACGACCGTTATAGGCTGATTTCGCAGCCTCTTCGCGATTTCTAGCGTTGTGCTGCCGCCGTCCAGCGCGATAATGTCGCCGGAATCAATAAAAGTAAGCGCCAGCTCCGCAATTTCCGTCTTCTCGGAGGCATGCCGCACTAACGGCTCTTGCTGCGACAAAATGCCAAGCTGGCCCGTTTGGGCAAGGACTGCTCCCCCGTGTATGCGAAGGAGCAGTCCTTTTTCCTCAAGCCTGGCCAGATCCTCGCGAATCGTCTTTCCCGTCACGTTCAGCCGCTCGCTCAAATCCTGAACGGTAACTTCGCGGCTCGCCAGCAGGGCTTCCATAATTAATTCATGTCTGCGAATCGCATTCATGTTATTTCAAATCTTGAGGTGCAACCGCGTCCATATCTTCGAAGATTTGGTTCTCGCCGGCCATACCCCAGATGAACGTATAAGCGCTTGTGCCTACGCCGCTGTGGATCGACCAGCTAGGCGACAGGATCGCTTGCTCGTTGCGCACGACCAGATGGCGCGTTTCTTGCGGCTCGCCCATGAAGTGGAAAACATTGCCGTCTGCTTGCATATCGAAGTACAGGTATACTTCGGAGCGGCGGTTGTGCGTATGGCAAGGCATTGTGTTCCAGTTGCTGCCCGGCTTCAGCATCGTGAGGCCCATAACCAGCTGGCAGCTTTGGATACCGCCAGTGTGGATGTAACGGTAGATCGTACGCTCGTTGTTCGTGTTAAGAGCTCCGAGATGGTTAGGGGAAGCTTCGCTGATCGATGCTTTCACCGTAGGGTAGTTCTTGTGGGCAGGCGTCGAATTCAGGTAGAACTTGGCCGGATTAGCCGAATCCGAGCTTGTGAACACAACCTCTGCAGCGCCAAGGCCGATGTAGAGGCAGTCTTTGTTTTCCATATCGTAAGCGGTTCCGTCAACGGTAACCGTACCGCGGCCGCCTACGTTAATGATACCGATCTCGCGGCGTTCGAGGAAGGTTGCCGCTCCCATGGTTTTGGTGTCGGCTTCGAGCTTAACGGATTGGTTAACCGGTACCGCGCCGCCAATAATAAAGCGGTCAACGTGCGAATAAGTAAGGGTCAGTTGGTCTTGAACGAAAAGAGTCTCGAGCAGGAACTCTTGACGAAGACGAGTTGTATCGAATGCTTTTACCTCTTGCGGATGCGATGCGTAACGGATTTCCATGTTGAAATGACCTCCAATGGTTGAATAAATTTGTTTAAATAAGTTTATTTAAGTTCGTATAAGTTCATTTTAAGGTGGGTCATGTGGAATTGCAACCCTAAATTTGAACGGGAAAGTTTATTTTTAATGAAAGAGGATACTGTGGCGGAGTTGGAAGCTTGCTATAGTGAGGGAAGCAGCGAAATGGGGGAGATAGGTATGAGTCAAATCCGAATTGATTGTCCGGCCGTTTATTTACGGGAGTACGCGATAGATGATCTGGAAAGCTTGCATGCCTTGACCTGGCAGCCTGAAATTTATGAGTTTCTGCCGGGTTGGAACGTGTCCAGGGAGCAGAGGGAAGAATGGTTTGTTCATTATGAACGGGAAGAGAACGCAAGGTTCCTTAAGGCCGTGTCGGGGGGCGGAGAGGTTAGCGACCTGAGATTAAGGCTGGGGATGATAGAAAAATCGAGCGGCGAATTTATTGGCTGGTGTTGTACGGGCATGAAAGAAGAGCTGCCCGTCCCGGAGCGGGAGATCATGTACGCGATTTCGAATCAGCACCGGAATAAAGGCTATACGACGCAAGCCGTGAAAGGGATGGTGGAGTACTTGTTTCAGCATACGAAAATCGACAGTTTAGTCGCGCTGGCCCATATTCGCAATATCGCCTCTATGAGGGTGATTGAGAAGAGCGGATTTATATTTAAGAAGAAGATTAAGCTCGAGGATGAGAGCTATCGGTATTACACCAGAAGTAAATCGAGTCCTGTCGAAGATGAGCGACTTCGTATATAAAGAAACGCCTCATGATACTGTACTATTTCCAACGTAGAGCGCTCTGCTATCTATTGCGTGGGGAGTTTTGCTAAAAAAAGCTGCAAGGGAACAAAAACGAAAAATAGCGTTGCAGGGATGCTCTCTGCAACGCTATTTTTATAAGGATGCGAACCGTTTATCTATGTTATACCGTTTCCGGATACGGATACAAATCAACGACGCGGTCCGTGTGGCCGTTGTCGGTCATAAACACGACATGCTCCCGGCGGAACTCGCGCGGACTGTTCAGACCGCAAGCGGCAGCCAGGGAGAAGAGGCCTTCCCGCATCTGGAGGATATAGTTCATGACGCGCCACTGCTTCTCTTCCGGAGCGAGCGCTTCCTGGTACTTATCGTCTGTTGTTGTGACGCCTGCCGGGCATTTGCCGGTATGGCACTGCAGTGCCATGATACAGCCGTTCGCCATCATAAAGCCGCGGGCCGAATTGACGGCATCCGCGCCGAGCGCTAGAGCAATGGCAACTTTATCCGGAGTAATAAGCTTGCCGGAGGCGAAAATTTTGAACCGGTCCCGGATGCCGAATTTGCGGGCCGTGTCGTCCAGAATGAGCAGGCCGGCGAACAACGGAAGCCCCATGCCGTCTGCCATTGCTTTGAAGGTAGCGCCCGAGCCGCCTTCGGAGCCGTCAACCGTAATAAAATCCGGATAAATATTCATATCGATCATAGCTTGGAAAAACGGCTCGAGACGCTGCGGATCGCCAACGACGATTTTTACGCCAATCGGCTTGCCGCCTTCCCGCTGCAGCGTTTGGATGAATTCCAGCGCCTCCTCGGGTCTTGTCAGAAACTCGAAACGGTTAGGAGAATTGACGGTTTTGCCGACGGGAACAAGGCGAGCGGCAGCAACCTTCTCGTTTACCTTGGAGCCTTCCAGATGTCCGCCGCGGATCTTGGCGCCTTGATGGAATTTCAGCTCAAAGGCTTTAATGTTGGAATGGCTGGCTTTGCGCTTGAAGGCTTCAATCGAGAATTTGCCCGTCTCGTCCCGGAAGCCGTATAAGCCGGGTCCAATCTGGGACACCACATCAACGCCGGTCGATAGATGGACATCGGCTACGCCGCCTTCTCCCGTGTTAATCCAAGAGCCTCCCGCCATATTGGCGCCGCTGCCCGTCGACTGAATGTAGTTCTCGCCAACTGCGCCAAAGGAGGTAGCGGAGGCACCGAACAAACCCTTGAGCTTCCATGGCTGATCTCTGTTTTCGCCTACGATTAGCGCATCGTCGTCATGAAGGAGCCAAGGCCTGACTTGTTCGGAGATAAATTTTTCCTGGCGCGTGAAGACGCCTTCGTCCGTTATGACATACTTTTTGCCCGGCAGCATCGTATCGTTATCGATCTTAAGTTCGCTGGTAAGCTTCGGAAACATGGCGTTGGACAAATAAAAGCCGGGCTTCTCGTAGTCCCGGCGGCCGCCGAAGGAAATCAGGTCCGTCCGGTATTTGGCGGCGTACACGACGCCAACAAAGTCGGCTCTCGAGAACGGTTTGCCCTCCGTATCGTTATCGAACCAGTATTGCCGGAATTCGGGACCAAGCTTTTCAAGCAGGTAGCGGAGCCAGCCAAGGAACGGATGCGAACGGATAATCGAATGTTTGGGTTTCTTCGATAAGGCGTACATGTAGCTGAAGAAGATAATTGGAGGCAGCGCGATAATGGCCACCAAAATAAGCAGAATGGAAAGCAGCATAAATTGTAAACCCTCCTGGCTCGAGAAATAACGTCATAACGTTCATTATATCACAGCCGAAAAGGGGATGCTTTCCAGGGACATACAACCCGTACGAAAATTAACCGCCGTACAATCTCAGCGAATGTCCCGCCCGCATATAATGAAGCGTATACGATGCTAAAGGGGACGATGCTATGAACAGGCGGACAGCTTTGCTAATATCCCTCATTTTGTATGTGGTTCTCGCAATAGTATTGATCTTAAGCGCAGTATTTCATTTTGGCTGAAAATAGTTCTTTGTCCGATGCCGAGGCAGTTTGTCCTGTCATACCATATGGAAGATAGCAGGAGACCGACCTGCTCAATATGACGATGACGGAGGGAACCATGAATAAGGTCGCCTTCATTACAGGGATTACCGGGCAGGACGGGATGTATCTGGCTGAGCTTCTGCTTGCCAAAGGATACGTCGTGCATGGACTTAGGCGCAGGAGCTCGCTTGCCAATACCGGGCGGATCGACCGCCTCGCGGACGAAGCGAATAAAATTGGGAAGAAGCTGGTGCTTCATTACGGAGATTTAACGGATTCAACGAACTTGGTTCGCTTGGTCCAGCAGATTCAGCCGGACGAGATTTATAATTTGGCCGCAATGAGCCATGTTCATGTCAGCTTTGATTCGCCGGAGTATACGGCTAACGCGGACGGCATCGGAACTTTGCGGCTGCTTGAAGCGGTCCGGATTCTGGGGATGACGGAGAAGACCAGGATCTATCAGGCTTCCACCTCCGAGCTTTACGGATTGGTGCAGGCGGTGCCCCAAAGCGAAACGACGCCGTTTTACCCAAGAAGTCCTTACGCGGTAGCGAAGCTGTACGGCTATTGGATTACGGTGAACTACCGGGAAGCGTACAATATGTATGCCTGCAACGGGATTTTGTTCAACCATGAAAGCCCCGTTCGCGGAGAAACCTTCGTAACCCGGAAAATAACCCGTGCGGTAGCGAGGATCGCTTACGGGCTGCAGGACGTGCTGGCTCTCGGCAACCTGTCGGCTAAACGCGATTGGGGCCATGCGCGCGACTATGTCGATGCAATGTACCGGATTCTTCAGCAGGATACGGCTGAGGATTACGTCATTGCCACGGGCGAAACGACGGAGGTCAGAGAGTTTGTCCGCCTTGCTTTTGCGGAAGCGGGCATCGAGGTTGCCTTCGACGGAGAAGGGGCGGAGGAATACGGCTACGTGGTATCCTGCAGCAATCCGGAATACCAGATTCCGCAAGGCACGACCGTAGTCAAAGTAGATCCCCGGTTCTACCGGCCGTCCGAGGTAGAGCTTCTGATCGGGGATTCGACTAAAGCGCGGACCAAGCTGAACTGGCAGCCGGTAAGCAGTCTGAAGGATCTGGTCGGCGAGATGGTCGCTGGCGATCTGGAGGAAGCGCGAAGGGTTGTCGATCTGCGCAAGCTCGGTTACGGCATAAGCCTGGATATGGAATAAGCAATTACGGAAAAGGCTGTCTCGCATAGAGGCAGCTTTTTCGTTGTTCCTTTCGGCCTCATTCCTACCATAACAAAGCCCATCTACAATCCCCGGGGATAAGCAGATGGGCTTTCTTCATTCTATATACGCGTTACACGCCGCGAACACGCGCTTTGATCCGGTCGCAAATATGCTGAATATCCTGCTCGGTTAATCCGCCGTAAGTAGGGACGTTAAAGCCTTGCGCGGTAATGCGGTTTGCAACAGGGAATTGTCCATGCGGCTGCAAGCCTTGATAAGGCGGAAGTACATGCATCGGGTAAAAGAAAGGCCGCGTCTCGATGCCGTCATCCTTGAGCTGCGCCATAATTTCATTTCTTCGGGCCTCATCTGCATCGTTAAGAACTACGCTGAACATCCAATATACGTTTTTCGCCCAGGTCATTTCGACGGGCAGCGTAAGGGAAGGCTCATCTTTGAGATTCTCGTAGTAAAGACCGGCGACTCTCTTCCTCTCGCCGATATGCCAATCCACATTCTCGAGCTGGGCACAGCCGACGGCAGCCTGCAGATTGGTCAAGCGGTAATTGTAACCGACTATCGGGAACCAGTATTTGCGCACCGGATCGATGCCTTGGCCGCGGAGCGTACGCATCTTGTTCGCCAGCTGTTCATCGTCGGTCGTAATCATGCCGCCCTCGCCGGTTGTAATGATTTTGTTGCCGAAGAGGCTAAAGGTTGCGATATCGCCAAGCGACCCGGTTCGTTTCCCTTTATACTCCGCGCCTAGCGCTTCCGCGGCATCCTCGAGTACAAATAAACCATGCTTTTTGGCAATGCTGCTGACGGCGTCCATATCGGCCGGGTGGCCGTAGAGATGCACCGGAATAATGCCTTTGGTGCGAGGGGTGATCAGGCTTTCGATCTTCTCGGAATCCAGGTTCCATGTCTCGGGCTCGCAATCGACGAAGACGGGCGTTGCCCCGCAGTATACAACCGCGTTTGCGGTAGCGATAAAGGTGACGGTCGGAACGATGACCTCATCGCCCGGTCCAACGCCAAAAGCCAGCAGCGCCAGGTGTAGGGCGGTAGTGCCGTTACTGCAGGAAATCGCATATTTGGTGCCGCAATACGCGGCGAAATTAGTCTCGAAATCGTTAATATATTTTCCGGCAGAAGAGATCCAGGTTGAGTCGATGCAATCCATGACATATTTCTTTTCGTTTCCGTTAAATACGGGTACGGCAACCGGATAAAATTTGTTGTCCATCAATTATGCCTCCCTCCGAGTTACCTTCATTCTTAAGCTAAAGTCCGTTTGACAACGGCAGGTACGCCAACAGCCAGCGAATGCGAAGGAATTGGCCGGATGACGGCCGCTCCGGCTCCAATCATGCAGCCCTCGCCGATTTGCATGCCGTCGATGACCGAAGTACCGGTACCGAGGAAAGATTCGTCGCCAACCGTGACGTTGCCGGACAAATGGCAGCCCGGCGCAATATGGCAGGCCATGCCGATGTTCCCGTCGTGGTCAACGGTAGCTCCGGTATTAATGATGCTATATGAGCCGATTCGGGTGTCCGGCTGAATGACGCATCCCGGCATTACCGCTACTCCCGCGCCGAGAGTAACGCCGGAAGCCAAATAAGCGCGCGGACTGATGGCATTTACCAGCTCGAATCCGAGACTTTCCGTATACTTCGCAAGGGCATGCCGCCTTGCGTTGTTGCCGATGGCCACAAAGGCATGGCGGATTCCTTGCTTATGCAATCCCGGCAGCAGCTCGTCACCGCCAAGCACGGTTAGACCAAGAATGGTTGCCGATGGATCCGGGCCGATGCAGCCGATCAGCTCGACATGCGGATCGTGCCGCAAAATATCCGCGATCACTTTGGCGTGACCGCCGGCGCCAATAATTACGGTTTTATTAGGCAAGGCATGATGAAACAAAACGATCGACTCCTTTACGCATATCCCATCATATTCAAGCGGCCATAAAATGCTTCAATTCCGGCTAGACAGGCGTCTATTTCGGCAAATATGGTCGAAATCCCCAGAGGGCTAGGGCGTGAGCCGTTTCTTTTTCGGGCCGTGACAATACTCTATCTACAGACGAATAGTGATGGGAGGCCAGACCAATGAAGCGAAAAAAGAAACGCAGGTCGGTCAGACGCAGCTTGCGCAGCCGAACAGCACGAAGCAAACGGCGGAAAAACGGAAAGCCGAAGAGACTTTCGAGAAGAAAAGGCAGGAAACGTCTGCGCGGCAAAAAAACGGGCAGAAGAAAGAAGAAAGCCGTACCGCATGCAGCCGTTCCCGACGGAGCTTCCATATCGGCGGAGGATGCAGCCCGATTAAGGTCCAATAATGCGAGAGTGCGGGCAAGTCTGGTGGAGGGAAGCCGGATCATCGATTACCTTCATTTTGTATTCAAGCTGGATAATGAGGACTTTGTTTGGGAGATCTACCGCCAATTTCTGCAGCGAGAGCCGGATGCGGCCGGATTCTACGAATTTAAAGGCAGGCTGGAAGCCGGCGCGATGACACGAGCCGCAGTGGCGGCGTCTATCATGCAAAGCGGCGAAGCCGAGCAGGTATTTACGAGAAAACCGTCCGGGGACCACAACACCTCGGCCTTTAATTTGCAAGGCTTATTCCCAGCCCATACCTTGGACTTTATCCATGGAATCTATGCCGAGCTATTAGGCCGCGAGCCGGAAGACGCACATGTCGCAAACGAAGTTATGGCCATCCACCAAGGAGTTTCCAGGCAAGGCTTGCTGGCAAGGCTGCTCATGTCGGAAGAAGCGCAGAATCTGCTGCGTGCCGTAAATCCGCCTGCCCCTAAAGTGAAAGCCGCGTTAAACGCCAGAGCCGCGGCAAACCAGAATATCGGTCTGTTCCTATGCTTCGGCGCCCAAATCGCAATGGACGGCGAAGGGATCGGACGATTCTTCGTCCGCCTTACCGAAGGTCTATTAGGGCTGCCAAACGGATTTAATCTTCATATCGCAACAACGGAAGCCAATGTGAATGAGACGGAAACCATCTTTGCTCCCCTCAAGTCCTTGTATCCAAGCCGTTTGCACTTTTACCACTCCGACAGCATGGCGACAATCAACCGGATCGTGCCTGCGGATGTCTGGATCGTCCCTTACGTTGGCATGGGGCTGGCCCAATACCTGCACCGACCGTATATCGTTTGTCTGCATGATTTGGTTTATCTGCATTTCCCGGATCTGTATTCGAAGGATATCGATCATTTTCAATACATTCATTCTTTGGCGGAAAAAATTACGAGGAATGCCGCGATTGTCGTATTTGATTCCGATTATATCCGCAATCATGAAGGGCTGACGTATTTGAATCTTCCGGTTCATCAGACGGAAGTGGTCCGATTCGCTGCGCCTCATGAGGAATACTCATCCTTTGGCATCAAGACCGAGATAGAATTCCGCGTCAAATACAATCTGTTTGGTCCTTACCTGACCTTCCCGTCCGTCATCCGCCTGCACAAAAACCACGAGCGGCTTATTGATGCGTTCCACCGATTCCGGCTTACCGATCTGGGAAGGGCATCCGCATTAAAGCTCGTATTTACGGATGATCTCAATAACCGTCCGAGACAGCAGGAAATTACGGAAGCGCTGAACGCGATTGCGGATCCTGTTATTCGGTCATCGGTCATCTTTATGGGCCGTATCCCGTCAGCCGATTTGCCGTCGCTTTACAAATATGCGGAAGGGGTCGTTGTGCCAACCTTGTTCGAAGGCAGCTGTCCATTCCCTATCGTCGAGTCGTTGCTGATGGATACCCCGGTTGCCTTCGGCCGGCTGTCGATTGTCCAGGAGGTTATTCCGGATATGAGCAGCTTTGCGACATTTGATCCTTACAATCCTGATGAAATGGCGGAGTCCATCGGCAAGCTGTATGTGCAAGGGAAGTCGGTTGTTCCCGCGCAGAAGGAAGCGGCAAGCGGCCTTCTGCACAGGAGCTGGGCGAATGTGGCTTTGGATTATGCGGCAATCATTGGCCGGATCTGATTATTAATAGAGAATCTTGCCGTAATAACGCCAGAAGGTAATCCGGAACACTTCAATATATTGCTTGGCAATATCGTCCCAGGTTTGCGTGGCGTCATGGACGCCTTGCAAAGCCGATAATTTATAAGTTTCATAGTCGTCAAACAAATCATCCAGCGCTTTGGCGATGGAATCCGGGTTATGCGGGTCAAACCAGGCAATCTTGGCGCTATGTCTGGACAGATGCTCCCGCATAACCGGTATATCCGAACATAACACCGGAGTGCCAAGCCGCAAGGCTTCTTCAACCGGATAGCTGCCGCCGCCTTCCGACAGACTTGGCATAATAAGTGCTTTAGCGTTTTTGATCAAGGCGGGAATATCATGGTCGCCTACAAATCCAAGCGGGTAGACTTGCCGGTCGAGCAGAAGACCGGTCCTCTTCATGGTGGATACAAGCGTTGGAATCCAGTTCACTTCGGACGTGCTGTCCGGGAACGGAATGCGTAATTTATCGGTCAAATACCCGGTTAAGACTAACGGGTATTTTCTTTTGTACCGCGATTTGGCAAAGCCCATAAGCAGATTGTTATGGTTTTTGTGCGGAGAAGTATTGGATGGATAAATAATATAGTCGGACGGAATTCGGGCGCCTAGCTCCGGTGACACCTTGCGGTTATAGACATTTGCGATTGGAGTAATCGCATGCGGAATGACAAATGCCTGCTCCGAACGGTTGCCGAAATGGGCGACAAGTCTGTTCTTGACATGTTGGGAGGATACGACTACCGAAGACGTGTGATCGATCCATTTTTTGGATAATCTCCAATGAAAGGACAACTCGTCGCCTTTCATGAACGGCGGCACGAAATCAAAGATGGTGGTGTCATGGAAGGTGCAGACCGTAGGACGGTCAATGGCTTGAAACTGCTCGGTATGCGGCCAGAAGAAATAAACCACGTTCATATTCGCTAGCAGGTGGCTGCATTGGGGATGGTTGATCGGATAATCGTTAAAGCAGATTTCAATATTCCCCGTTTTTTGAAGCTCCGCGTAATTTCGCAGCTGCGAATTTGGTGCGACGACTAGTCTGACCCGCTCTACTCCCGGCTGGCGGGCAATGGCAGCAGTCAGATTAAACAAGAGGCGCATCCCTCCGCCGATCGAGAACTGATTAGACCATATCAGGATATTCATGCTTTATCCTCCTGTAATTTAAGAAATCGTTCAAGCATTCACAATACCGTTAAGCCGCAAGTAAATATCCAGCTTTCCGATATCGACAATGATGTTGTCCGCACCTACATGCGCCTGGGATTCAACCCTGCATAACAGCTCGTAATAATCAAGCCCGGCATGACAGCATAGCTTCCAGAAATAATTGTCGACAAAGGATACGGGGGCCAGTTCAATCAGCGATGCCCCGGGGTCGCAAAAGGCAACGTTAATGCTGCCGCTGCCGAAAGGCGCCACAATGACTTTGGCCGAAGCAAAAACTTCGATTTTTTCCTCCGTCGTCATCGGCGTAAGCACAATCTTCTTAAACCCCTTTGTCTGCAGGTAACGAAGCACCTCGTCTTCGTTGACCACGTGTCGGGCCTCCGCGTCCTCACGCGTGATATAAATCCGCTCGTAGCCTTTGCGTTTGCGGATTTTACGCTTGTTCTTCATTTGATCCGCGATATAATGCGAAGCCCAAGGCGGACATTTTCCGATCATGAGCGGTACGGCGGGCACAACCAAAGTCTTAGCCTTCAGATGGAAGTCCGTTTGATCGACCTGAATAATTTTGTTAAAGGGAATGCCAAGCAGCTTTAATGACTCGTATTGAAAAGGGAAGGTCAGTTTGGGCAATACGTATTTATCAATCGTTATCCCGCTCTTCTCCAGCAGATGAATGCGGGGCAAAATGTCAAAGAACCAGTGTCCGAATACCGTGTGCGTGCCGCGGCTCTTTGGTTTTGGGAAGTTCCAGCCCCAGAACAAGGAGGCGACGGTTCCGGCATAATAGTCAGGCTCTTCGAGAACCATTTTTTCATAGCCGGTATCGTACAGCTCCAGATCGCCAAGCCGCTTGTTATCCGGCGTAATCACGTACATGTGGCTTGTCATAAGCCTTCCATCTGGAATGCTGACAACAAAAGCTTCTTCATAGTGGCAGGTTGAGATCCAGCGGTGCGGATCAATGCTTCTTGGGGAAGGCAACCGTACCGTTTCGGCTGGATAAATCACTTTATATCGTTCTTTGGCTTCGCTTGCGGAAAGGGTTTTCACCCAATCCTTCGCTTTCTTGTAGGTGTCTTTCGGAATGGTGTATTTCATGGTCTCTACCCTCTGGCATAACGGAGGATGAGCTTCTGCTGCTGGGCAAGAACATCCTGAAATTTGTCCGGCACGCCTTTCGGAAAGAGCACACCAAGGCCGTTGGAATGTTGGAACTGCATGTGGGGATGAATGGCGCTAAGCTGATCCCACAAAATATGAACGCCGAAATGCATGATTTTGACTGCTGTGTCATGAAAGAGGACGATACCGTTTGGCGCCAGCTTCGGCAGCCAGCTCGCATAATCATGGAGCACCGAATGATAAGCATGATAGCCGTCGATATGAAGGATGTCGATCGTTTTATCAGAAAACTTAGCAAGCGCTTCGTCAAAAGTGGATCGCACAAGACTGCCGACATTCGGAAACTCCCTGTTTTTGACCGATTGAACCGCTTGATAAATGCCATCGTTGATTTGCCCGTACATCCCTGTATGAGGATCGCCCTGCCAAGTGTCCACGGCATAGCAGGCGGTATCGAGAGCGGCATCCTTAATGGCCTGGCAGAAGCTGAAAAACGAAGTTCCGTATAAGGTGCCAAGCTCAACGATTACTTTCGGTTTGGCGAAACGAACAAGATCGTATGCAAAGCGGCGGTGTCCGGACCAAGCTCCTTCCGTCATCATTCCCGCCGGTATTTCCGGTGCATGGTCGGCTGCGTATTCTGGCCTATAAAACTTCCAATCCATAAGTCAACTCCCCAACTATCGTTATAGAAGCACAAGAATTGAAATATTTTATGTTCGTTTGCTATAAGAGGTCAGGGACAAACGTGCAGGCGATATACACATTTATGAAGCGCGGTGCCGTACATAAGCCGTTACGATTCTATTGTCCGCACATACAATGTCAGAGGCAGACGCTAGGAGGATTCTATTGGCATGCACATAGAAAGACATACTGAGAATAACGAGGTGTGAATATGAGAAGCCTCGCCAGGAAAAGAAAAACAGCGTATTCTACCAAACCGTTGACATCCCGGCCGAGACGGCGCCCGAATCCGGCCGGTGCAAGGAAATCCAGGCCCCAGAAGACCAAGCGGGGGCTTGCGGATAGGGGGACCAGCAAGCAATTAACCATATTGGCTTGGAGACTCGGCAGAAGTGCTGCTCAAACGGCACTAATGGAGGAGGGGGCAGACCTTCAACAACATGTGCAGGGGCTGTGGCTCAAGGAAAGCGGATTAATTCGAAAAGCAACTGCCGCCGGCAAGTACATTCCGGTAATGAAAGCATTCGTTGAAGGGTATTTTTCTACTCGTTCATTTGACGAGACTCGCAATTGGGTACTGCTTCCGACCCATAAGAAAGTGGCAGCCGTTGTTATGGCCATGAATGAGGAGTTGTCCATTCAGTCAACCATTCAGGAGCTGGAGCGAATGCCCCTCCATGAGATCGTTGTCGTTGTGAACGGCTCGACGGACTCGAGCTTTATGATGGCAAGAACGAGCAGCAGAGCGATCATTCTCCACTATAACGAAGCCTTGGGTCACGATGTGGGAAGAGCAATCGGAGCGAAAATTACAACCTCCGACATCGTGATTTTTCTTGACGCCGATATCCCGGTAGCCGCTGAACAGCTATTAAGCTTTGCAAGGGCGACTGATCGTGACATGGACGTCGCTTTGAACGATCTTTCCCGTTATGTAGGCATGTTCTCCGATTGGGACGAAGTTTCAATTATGAAATATTTTCTGAACCGTTCCAATCGCCGGGATGATTTGAATGTGAATTCCATGACGGCCGTTCCGCATGCCTTAAGCCGAAAAGCGATTGACGTGATCGGTTTCGCCAACCTAGCGATTCCTCCGAAAGCGCAGGCCATTGCTTTGCAAAGGGGCTTGCGAATCGGGATCGGCGGCAGCATCAATGTATTTAAAAGAAACAGGCACCGGAAGGATAATGTCGGCGCGAGCAATCCGATCTCTAAGCTGATTATGGGCGATCATTTGGAAGCGCTGGGTTGGGCGATGCGGGAGGAAAGCCCGCGCTTGAAATATACCGATCATTTGCGCAAAAGGGAGCGTGCGAAAGATGTTAACAAGCATCATCATTCCGACCTATAACGCGCTCTCCCATTTGCGGGAGGCCATCGGAACGATCCGCAAGCATACCAAAGAACCGTATGAGCTTATTGTTATTGACAACGGCTCAACCGACGGTACGCTGGATTATTTGAAGCAGCAGCGGATCATTGCCATTTCCTTGCCGGTGAACACGGGGTTTCCGGCGGCCTGCAACTGGGGTATGAGATTGGCCAGAGGCGACCGGCTGCTTCTGCTTAATAATGATGTTCTGGTCACGTCCGAATGGCTGGGCAGGATGCACAGCGTGTTGGATTCGGATCCTGCCATCGGGCTGGTTGGGCCGATGACAAACTATGCGAGCGGCAGGCAGCAAATCGCAATGACCGGCCGTTATGACGAATTCGCCGAGCGTCTGAAAATCGATGAGAACGGGCAATGCGAGTTCGTGAACCGGATCATCGGTTTTTGCATGTTGTTCTCCCGCAGCCTGATGCAGACAATAGGTCAACTCGATGAACGGTTCTCGCCCGGTCATTACGAGGATGACGATTACTGTTACCGGGCTTATCGCGCTGGGTACCGCGTTGCCGTCGCAAAGGATGCTTTTGTCTATCATCATGGAAGTGCTTCCTTCGGCCGTTATGACGGAGAAGCTCTTGAGGAGCTGGTTGAGCGAAACCGGCGGCTGTTTATGAATAAATGGGGAATAGACCCTCTTGAATTACACGATGAGAACGGCAAGGGGGAACGTCATGCGAATTCGGACGCCTCGCAAAAAAGGTAAGCCGCGGAAACGGAAGAAGCAAATCGGCAGGAAACGACGTTTAACCCATGCTTCGCCCAAAATCATCATGAACCCGGCAGAGCTAGGAGAAGCAGTGCCGGAAGCGGCTCATGAAGCGGAAACGGAAGGAACCAGGGCGGAGACTGGGAAGCTTGCCGGTTTTATGGAGGGCTACGCAAAAGGATATCAAGAGGGAAAATATGCAGGCGGGGAAGAAATTATAGATCAACTATTGCCGCCGAATATCATTTTTCCGGACCTGTCTCTCCAGCAAATCATAGCAACGGGAGTAAGCATGCATATGGAGCAAGCCATTCCTCTTATGCTTCCGGAACAGGTCAGAGATGCGATTCTTCATGCCATGGAGGAGAAGCGGCCGTTATCGGTTGTAAGGCTCGGAGACGGAGAGCTGCTTACCATGGCTCAAGAAATCGTTATGCCGGTTGATCAAGTAAGGCGGGAAGGCAAATTTTTGGAATATGCGGGAGTGAAGGTGCCGGATCTGGATATTCGCAACCGCTTGGTCGAAGCGGTTAACGGGGCCGATATTGTTGGCATACCGAGAACCAGAATGCCGAATTATCAGCTGCTTGTATCGCCGGTTTTTCAAGCCTTTGGCTTATCGCTCCGGGAGAAGCAATGGACGGATTCTCTTATTAATTACAGCTTATGCACGGCGGGCTGCCTTCTCCCGATTCTGCAGAACAGGCGTATTCTCCTTATAGGCAATATGGCCGAACAGCTATCCGCCGTTCTTGCCCATCGCGGCTTATTCGTTGCAGGCGTCGTAACGCCGGTTAACGGTGCCCGGGATGCCGCCAGAGTAGTGGCATTGGCTAAACAGTACGATTTTGACATTGCACTGGTCTCCGCGGGAATCGCTGCCGTATTGATTACCGAAGAGCTTGCCCGCTTAACCGGCAAGGTAGCGATCGATTTCGGCCATCTAGCCAATGCGCTCATCAAGGGAGAAGCGCCACTCTAAGCGCATATGTAGAGGAACAGCCTTTTCGTGAAGGGAAAAGGCTGTTTGGGTTTGGTTAGACGCCGACCGAAGCTGTAAGCGAGGAGTATTGAACCGAAGCAGTAGCACCTGTGATTGCTACAGAGATCGAGTTAACGGCTACTTCGAGCGTATATTCGTGTGCGCCGACAGTGAGCGTGTCGTAGAAAGTGATTGGAATCACTACTTCAAGATCCAGTACTGCAGCAAGTGCTATCGTTGCGAAAGTTGTGCTTGTAACCGAAGCTACTACAACGCCGTCGCGGAGCAGATCCACGGTAATCGTTGGGTTCAGCAATACGCCAAGGATTGTACCGGAAATCGCTACGTCAACAACCCCGTCGATTTTTACTTTATTGGCTGCAGCCGAAGTAACCGTAACGGGAACGGCAAGAATTTCAACAGGTGGAATAACTGTTCCGATGATTCCGATTGCGCCAAGCGGGAAGACCCCTCCGTTAGCACCGTAAACCGCAGCACCTGGACCAGCAGGGCCAGTAAGACCCGTAGGGCCAGTAGGACCTGTAGGACCTGTAGGACCCGTAGGGCCAGTAGGGCCTGTAGGGCCAGTAGCTCCAGTCAGACCGGTCAGACCTGTCAAACCTGTTTCTCCCATATCTAATCCTCTCCTTTCAATTGATATACCGTATCATATGTTGCGAGATTCATAGAGAAGACGGTATTTGCCGTGAACGATTGTCTATTTTTAATAGATTAAGTCAAAGTATGGACGTTTATGCTTGAAAGCGATAGTTGGGCGGAGTCATCTGCCTGATTTCCGTCCCTTTTGGCTATTCGTCCATTAGGATTACTCTATTAAAGCATAAGTTGAAGATATGTAATTTATCAATCCGGCACCGGTTAAGGAAGGAGCTCCGGCTTGACTAGAAGAGAGGTTTTAATAGTAGAAGGGTTACCGTTTCGAGGTGAAAGTCAATGATCGCTGTTATTATGGCAGGAGGTAAGGGGACGCGTTTTTGGCCAAGAAGCACGGTTGCCAAGCCGAAGCAGTTTCTGACGTTGGCTTCGGAAGAGGCAACGATGCTGCAGCAAACCTACGCGCGATTCCGTTCCTGTCTGCCCGAAGAAAACGTGTATGTCGCCGTAAGCGAAAACTATTTGCCGATCGTGAAGGAACAGCTTCCCGAGCTGGGAGACAATCGTATCATTATAGAACCCGATCAGAGAGATACCGCACCTTGCATCGCATTGACGGCCAGTTATTTCCTGAAGCAGGAGCTGGACGACGTGCTCGTAACGGCACCTTCCGATCAATACATTCCGGATACGGACGAATTGATGGATGCTCTTCGCGCGGCGGAACAGGCGGCCAAGACGGATGGCGTTGTCGTCACGCTTGGCATAGTCCCCACAAGAGCCGAAACGGGTTACGGTTATATTGAAACGATAGAAACCGAAGAGCATGCGGATAAGTTTGGGGAACGCATCAAAGAGGTCAAAGCTTTTATTGAGAAGCCAACCAAGGAAAAAGCCGAGAAGCTGATAGAGCTTCCGAATATGTATTGGAATAGCGGTATATTTATATGGAAGCCGTCTACGATCGCCGGATACATGATGAAGTATCAGCCGCGGATGTGGTCTATTTTTGACCAAAAGGATGATGAGTTCAGGCAGTCGTATGCCCGTTTGCAGAAGCTTTCTATCGATTATGCCCTGGTAGAAAAGCTGGAGCGTCTTTATACGATCCCTATCGAATTTATTTGGGACGATGTTGGAACCTGGACCTCGCTTGAGAGAATATTTAATACGGATGGCGACGGAAACTTGCTGCTGGGGCAAATCTTCCCGTTTGCGACGCGCAACACGATTATTTATTCGGAACAGCAGCAGGTTGTTGCGATTGGTATTGAGGATTTGATTATTGTATCTACTGAAGAAGGCCTCCTTATCTGCCGGAAATCGGACGAACAAAATGTCAAGCATGCGATCGCCGCGCTTACTGCGGATCAAGAAGGCCGGCAGGGATGAAAGCACTGATTACAGGAATAACCGGTTTTGTAGGCAGTCATCTTGCCGAGCATCTGCTCGGCGAGGGGATTGAAGTGACAGGAACCATGAGGAGTCACAGTTCGCTGCGCCATATTCGCCATCTGCTGCCGGATATGTGCCTGTATGAGTGCGAGCTGATGGATTCTCAGGCGGTTGAGCGTATGATGGCGGACATTCGGCCGGACCTGATCTTTCATTTGGCGGCGCAAAGCTTTGTACCGCTGTCATGGGAATCGCCTGCCGAGACCATGACGAACAATATTGTAGGGCAGGTTCATCTTCTGGAAGCGGTAAGAAAGCTTGGGTTAGCCTCCAAAGTGCTGATTGCCTGCTCCAGCGAGGAATACGGGCATGTGGAAGAAGACGAAGTGCCGGTCAAGGAGACCAATCCGCTTCGACCTATAAGTCCGTACGCAGTCAGTAAAATCGCCCAGGACTACTTGGGCTACCAATATTTCAAAACCTATGGACAGCACATTATCAGAACGCGGACCTTTAATCATCATGGTCCCCGCAGAGGCGAACAATTCGTGAGTTCGAATTTCGCGAAGCAAATCGCGGAGATCGAGAAGGGATTAAAGCCGCCGGTTCTGTATGTGGGGAATGTGGACGCCAAACGGGATTTCACGGATGTGCGCGATGTGGTTAGAGCTTACCGGATGGCGATGGACAATTGCGAGGCCGGTGAAATCTATAATATCGCATCCGGTCAATGCCATGAGATCCGCGAGGTGATTCGAATCCTGCTTAGCTATAGTACCGTCGATATTACGATAGAGGAAGACAAAACAAGACTTCGGCCATCCGATGTTAAGGTGCTTGTAGGGGATTATAGCAAGTTTTACGAGCAGACCGGATGGAAGCCGGAAATTCCGTTCGAGCAGACCATGAGGGATTTATTGAATTATTGGCGCAATGAGCTGGCTTAATAAGGCCTGACCCGGTAGGGGAGAGCAATCTCGCTATCGGTCAGGCCTTTCATTGTTTTAAATCTGACGCAGCTCTATTAACCGGTTCTTGATCCGTTGGCCAATCACGGCAGGAGAGAAATCGTTATGAATCGTCCTCATGCCGCTTGCCGCAATGGATTCCCGCCAGCGAGCATCGGATAGGAGGCGCTGCATGTATTCCGCGGCATGACGGATATTAGGCTCTGCCCAGATCTGATGGCTCTTGTACGGCCCCCAGTCCTGCCCGATGTTAACGAGCTGGTAGGAAACTGGACAGGAATTTGAAGCATTCATAAACTCCGTGTTGCCGGACCAGTTCGTTGCTATGACCGGTTTGCCTAAATACATCGCTTCCGCGAGACCAAGACCAAATCCCTCGGCACGGTGAAGGGAAACATAGCTGTCCGTGCACTGCAGCAGGGCGTTTACTTCGTGCCTTGACAGCACTCTGTCAATTAAATGCATATTGCTCCGTTCGGCAATCAGCTTCTTCAGCTCGGCAAGCTCATTTGGACGGAAGTCCGCATTATTTACCTTAAGGACAAGTCCAACGCGCTGATCGTTTTTGTCAAAGGCCAGCTTGAAGGCTTCAATTACCGCCCGGGGATTTTTGCGCAAGGTTGAGCTCTGAACGTCGTACATCATTAGGAACAGAAACCGGTTCTCCGGCAGCCCGAAGGAAGAGCGGTTAATATTCGGCGCGACTTGTACTTGGATGCAGTGAGGAATCGTAACAACGGGAACGGATGCCCGTTTGGAGACGGACTCGGCAACAAATTTGCTGCACACCCACACCTCGTTGACATGGCTGAAGCCTTCCACATGCTCTTCCGGAAACTCCGGCAGCTCCCAATGCCAATACCCGATGTTGTAACGGCTGTTGAACAATTCGTTTCCGAAATGCTCGCGGGCAGGACGCATAAAGTCGGCATTCATATGAAAAATATTGGTGTTGTACCGGGCTTTATCCAGCAGCTTATGCGACCAGCTGTAATCCGACATTCTCGAGGCTACGGCAAGCGGGAAATTAAGGAGGCCAAACGGAATGGCCGCCGAATCAATCGCTTTTGCCGCTAGCCGCGAGGATTCCCCGATTCCCATCTCGGCATGAACAAAACCGATAATATTTACGCCTGGTTCCCGGGTTGAGCCGTCGGATTGAAGCGTTGCCTTCTCCGCGGCGGGCCGCCCGGCGCTGCGCTTATTGGAGAGCCGGCGCTGTTTTCGCTTTGCTTGACGCTTAGCGGTTCGTCTGCCGTATGATCGGGTACGGCCTCCTGATTTGCGTCTTCTAGACCTCGATGCGTTTGACCGTTTCGGCTTCTTGCCTCTCTTGTGTCGTCTTTTCACCCCGGTTCAATCCTCTCGATATTAGCGGATATGCATTCGACTACATACTATTCATCCCGGTCACGCGGCTATAAGGACAACAACCCACCAAGCGTAAAAATCGGCTTATGTCTAACCTTGAACCTTGAATAGATGACTTATTTAAAAGGAAGCTGGCTTTTTCGGGCAGAAAGGGTATAATGAGGTTTATTGACGTAAGTGAATAGCACCGGGGAGCTGGTTGAGGCTAGCTGAGAGGGAATTCCGAAGAAAATTCCGACCCTTATACCTGATCTGGATAATGCCAGCGTAGGAATTTGTTATTTAGGTTGCCCGTTATATTATGGAGCGGGCGGACCTGTAATAAAGCTGACGAAATGTATGGCTCTCCGGAAATCGGAGGGCTTTTTTTATTTTCAGAAGGTAGTCCGGCCATAATAGCAAACGTCATAGTCAAGTAGAGAGAGGGAGAGACAGAAAGATGAGATCAGGTGCAAAGAGAAGGTTCGCGATTGTTGCAGCTATGCTGGCGGTAGTTGTGCTGCTGGCCGCATGCGGCTCGAACAACAACAAGAATACGGGGAACGAGTCAGCCGGTAACGGAGCGGACAAGCCGTTGACCAAAGTAAAGGTCGTACTGGATTGGACGCCTAACACGAATCATACCGGATTGTACGTGGCACGGGATAAAGGTTATTTCAAGGAGCAAGGCCTTGACGTCGAGATTATTCAGCCTGGCCAGGACGGCGCGGATAAAATGGTAGCTTCCGGCGGAGCGGAGTTTGGCGTCGGCTACCAAGAGTCGCTCACCATGGCGCGAATCGCCGGTGTGCCGCTTGTATCCGTTGCTGCCGTGATTCAGCATAATACTTCGGGCTTCGCTTCGCCGGCATCCAAAGGAATCGACTCTCCGAAAAAGTTTGAAGGCAAAACCTATGGAGGTTGGGGAGCGCCGGTAGAAGAAGCGGTAATCGGCTCTCTGATGCAGGAAGAGAACGCGGACGTAACCAAAGTGAAGATGCTTAGCATCGGCGATACGGATTTCTTCACGGCGGTGAAGCGCGACATTGATTTTGCCTGGATCTACTATGCCTGGACGGGCGTGGAAGCCGAGCTGCGCGGCGAGAAGCTGAATATGGTTTACTTGACCGATTACAGCGACAAGCTGGATTACTACACGCCGCTTCTTGAAACTAGCGAGAAAATGATCGCCGAGAAACCGGAGATTGTTAAAGCTTTTGTTGCAGGCGCCGCTAAGGGATACCAATTCGCGATTGACCATCCGGAGGATGCGGCGGAAGTGCTGATTAAGGCAGAGCCGGATCTGAATGCGGACCTCGTTCGCGCAAGCCAGAAGTGGCTTAGCCCGAAATATACGGATGACGCTTCGCAGTGGGGCGTGCAGAAGAAGGAAGTATGGGTGAACTATTCCCAGTGGATGTTCGCTCACAAGCTGCTGGAGAAGGAGCTGGAGGCGGATAAAGCGTTCACGAACGACTTCCTCCCGAAAGCTTAGCTAAAACAATAGGATTAAGAGGAGCTGACGATGATGGCCAATGCGCTTGTAAGTATTCAAATTCTGCCAACAACGCCAAACGGGGAAAGCGTTATTCCGTTTGTAGACCGCGCAATCGAGATTATTAAGGTATCGGGTGTCCCTTACCGGGTAGCGCCTCTGGAGACAACGATGGAGGGCGAACTCCCGCAATTGTTCGAAATCGTGCAATCCATGAATGAAGCCATGACCGAGATGGGCTGTCCGTCCGTTATCTCGCAGGTAAAGGTCTATTTCAATCCGGCTAACGGGGCTTCCATGGGCCGGTTGTTGGAGAAATATCCGGATGGGCAATAAAGGCTGGTATCATGCGGTCTGGCCTTCTCTGCTGCTCGTCATCCTTATCCTTGCCGCTTGGCAGCTCTCGGTTGATAGCGGCGTTGTGCCCGAGTGGCAGCTGCCTTCGCCGACTTCTATCGTAAAAGAAATGGTTGACGTCTGGCCGCGCCTGATGGACAATGCCTGGGCAACGGTGGAGCTGGCGCTTGTCGGATTCGGCGGGGGCGCGGCAGCCGGGATCATTCTTGCCGCAATTCTGCACCTTATTCCTTTTGTCCGGAGGGCGGTCTATCCGCTGCTTGTCGTCACGCAAAACGTGCCGGTCATCGCGATTGGCCCGATTCTTACGATTTGGCTCGGTTACGGCGTTCTGCCCAAGCTTATTCTCGTCTGGATCGTATGTTTCTTCCCGGTATCCGTGGCCATGCTGAATGGCTTTAAGGATACGGATCCGACCCTTCGCAATTACATGCGGATGATTGGAGCGGGGGACTGGCAGCTGTTTACGCGGCTCGAATTGCCCAATGCCGTTACGCACTTATTCTCGGGCCTCAAAATCGCCGCATCGTATGCCGTTCTAAGCGCCGTTGTTGCGGAATGGCTTGGAGCTGACAAGGGATTAGGCCATTATATGATTCTCTCATCCAAAGGTTATGAGCCGGCAAGGGTATTTGCTTCGGTCTTTCTAATCGTGGCGCTGAGCCTTGCTTTATTTGGACTCGTAGCTCTCGTCGAAAGGTTTGTCATCCGGTGGCGTCCGGCGAAAGGAGGGGGAGGAGCATGACGGCTCCAGCGCTTGAACTAAAAGAGATCCGCAAAAGCTTTGATGCTGGCCGGAAAAACGTCCTGAACGGCTTATCGCTCACCGTTGCCGAGAACGAATTCGTCTCCATTGTCGGACCCTCCGGAAGCGGAAAAACAACGTTGTTCCAGCTCATTGGCGGATTGGAGCAACCAACTGGCGGTGAAATCTGGATTGACGGCAAGCAAGTAACCGGCAGCCGGGGGCATATATCGTATATGCCTCAGCAGGCCTCCCTGATGCCTTGGCGTTCGGTGTCGGCTAATATCGAGCTTGCGCTTGGAATCGCAGGCATGGAGCGTAAGGAAGCGGGGCGTCAGGCACGTGAATGGCTGGATCGCATCGGTCTCGCGGCGTACGCCGATTCCTATCCCCATGTGTTATCCGGCGGGATGCAGCAGCGCGTATCCTTCCTGCGGGCGCTGCTGTCTCCCCAGACTTTAATGCTGCTTGACGAGCCGTTTGGCGCGCTTGACGCGTTGACGAGACAGCAGATGCAGCAGTGGCTGATGTCCATCTGGGAGCAGAACAAACGGTCGGTTCTCCTTGTTACGCATAGCATCGAGGAAGCATTGCTGCTGTCGGACAGGATCCTTGTCTTGTCATCAGCGCCGGCAGTGATATTGGAAGAGATCATCGTACCCTTCGCAAGACCCCGTTCCCAGCAATTATGGCGGGAACCGTTGTTTAACGAACTGAAGCAGCAGATTCACGAGCTGCTTCAACAGGCGTAAGGAGGCTGATCATCATGGAGCGGAAAAACGCAATTGACGCGCATATTCATCTTGATTCCTATGAGGAAGCCGATCGGCAAGCATTGCTCGAGCAGGCTTTTGAAGAGGGAATCGAAGCGGTTGTAGCGGTGTCGATGCATTTGGATTCCTGCAAGACCAACGCCGCGCTCGCCGAGTCGTTCCCGGGACGGGTGTTTCCCGCATACGGTTATCATCCCGAACAGCCGGTTCCTGCGGCATGGGAACAAGATGAGCTGTTTGCATGGATTAAGGCGAAGCATGCAGCCGGCGCAGCGTTCGCCATTGGCGAGGTTGGCTTGCCTTATTATTCCCGGACCTCTGCAGCCGAGGAAGGGAGACCTTTTGACGAGGCTCCTTATCTCGATTTGCTTGATCGATTTGCCGCGATTGCCGCGGAACTGGGCCGTCCGATTATTTTGCATGCGGTATATGAGGATGGATCCAAAGCTTGCGATATCATGGAGCGGCATCAGGTAAAGAAGGTCCATTTCCACTGGTTTAAGGGAGATGAAGCGACGATTAAGCGAATGATCTCGCTCGGCTATATGATTTCGGTGACGCCGGACGTGGCCTACGAGCAGGAGATCAGGACGCTGGTACAGCAGTATCCCATGGAGCGAATCATGGTGGAGACGGACGGACCGTGGCCTTTTGAAGGGCCTTACGAGGGCCGTAGGACCGTGCCGCAAATGGTTCATGATGTTTGCGCGCATATCGCCGCGATCAAGCAGCTTCCGGAGCAGGAAGTGCGGGAACGGCTGCTCTCGAATACGCGTGAATTTTATAGTTTGTAAGCAGATGAGCTCCGTTAGTCCGAATATGGGCATAACGGAGTTTTTTTGTTACCTTGGCGGCAGTCACCGTTACGAATCGGATCAAAGCTCCATACACTGAGAGGAGCTTGTATAAGTTTTTGACTGGAAAGGAGGAGGATAAATGGCGAATCTCACAAGATCGCAATTTATTGCAGCGCTTGTCCCGACTGTTCTGCAGGTCAGACGCGAAGGCTCATCGATTTTTCCTTCCTTGCGGCTGGCGCAGTGTATGCTCGAGACCGGCGGGGTCATTCATCCTTGGTACAATCTCGGAGGCATTAAGGTCGGATCGGGCGCTCCCAATGCTTATTGGCATGGCGAAGCGGTGGTGAAAGGAACCTGGGAAGTGGTTGACGGAACATTGATCAGCATGAATTCGTCGTTTCGCGCTTATAACAGCGTGTATCATTTCATGAAGGATCAGGATCTGCTGTTTGCCACTCCCCGCTATGTCCGCGTCCGTGCAGCCGTAACGCCCGAGCAACAGGCCACGATGCTGTACGTGAGCGGTTATGCGACGGATCCTGCTTATCCTAGTAAGCTGGTTACCCTCATAAACCAATATTCCTTGAAGCAGTATGATACGGCCTTTGCTTCCGCATCATCGACAACGATGTTCCGTTCCTCGCAGACGGTTCCCATTCTGGTAGACGGTTTTGTTGCCGCGGTCGGATACTTGGACGGAGGAACAACCTGGGTTGCTGCCCGGGCACTTGGGGAAACGCTTGGTGCCGCTATTGGCTGGACCGCAGGCAAGGTGACGGTTAACGGCCATCCGCTTGATTCCCGGCTCGATATTTCCACAGGTTATGTAACGGTAAGAGACTTGGCGGCATCATTAAACCGCAAAACCGTTTGGGAGCAGGCAACCCAGACCGTCACTTTGAAAGCGGCAGATCTCCCTTAAGAGACCGCCGCTTTCCCTGCATTCAGGGGCGAATCGTAACCCGGGTTCCAACCGGCACAAGATTGGACAAAGCCAGCACATCCTCATTGTACATCCGGATGCAGCCATGCGATACCATTCTTCCGATCGAGGAAGGGTCGTTCGTGCCATGAATGCCGTAATGCGGTTTGGACAATCCCATCCACAACACGCCAAAGGGTCCGCCGGGATTTTCCTGTTTATTAATAATTTTGTATTCTCCCGAAGGTGTCTGGGTAACCATCTTGCCTATGCCAACGGGATAAGAGTTCACGACAACATTTCCGTCAAGCAGATGAAGCATCCGGTCCGACAAATCGACGATTATGCGGTAAACGGCCATGCTGCAGTCTCCTCGCCATCATTTTTTTGCTCATGCCATGATATTCCTGACAAGCCGCAAGGTTACGGTTTTAGAGGACAATGAAAAAAAGCGTCCCGAAGGGGAACGCTTTTAGGATACAGCCGCTTTCTCGTCGCTCTTGCGAAGGATAAACGTATAATAACCGATATAATAAGCTACAAGCAGGAAGAAAGTTGCCGCGGTCAGCGGATCATTCGTATACTGCTGCATCTGCGCCGTTTCGTTGTTTAGCGCCGGATTCATGGCAGTGGCGCCTCCGGTGCCGAACATTTCAATGATCCGGAAGGCGATTCTTCCGATAAACAGCAGGACAACCAAAGTCTCGATGCCGACATGCGTCCGGTAAAACAACGTATCCTCGCGCTGTTCGAAACGGCTGTGCTTGATGGCATAATAAGCAATTACCGCGCCGCAGGCGATACCGATGGCATCGGAAATATAGATCGCAGGATGCGGGAAGCCGGAGGCCAGCAGCAGAATGCCAATGATACTGAAGATAACGATGCGCATTTTCAGCCTGCTCGGCTTGAAAGGCTGAAAACCTACCGAACGCTTCAAGCGCCGGTACACGACAAACAGAATAACGAGTAAGGGAATAATATAGCTGCCGAACTGGTTCATAGGGCCGTAAACCTCCCGTCTATTAAAAGTGGTACTGTAACTATATACCAAAATGACCGGAATT
Source organism: Paenibacillus sp. ATY16 (assembly GCF_003399985.2). Taxonomy (NCBI): domain Bacteria; kingdom Bacillati; phylum Bacillota; class Bacilli; order Caryophanales; family Paenibacillaceae; genus Paenibacillus; species Paenibacillus sp. ATY16. Next base: position 101,830 of record NZ_NMOK02000032.1, read on the forward strand.
AGCAGTGGGGAAATGGCCTGTTTACAAAAAAATCGGACGCTCATTTCTGAGCGTCCTTTCATGGGAGAGGAGAAACCGGACGAAGAGCTTATGGGGAAACGTAAGTCTTCTCCGCGGTTGTCTACGGCATCTTCCGACGCCGATGATTTTATCTTGTCCGGTTTGTGGGCGATTATACATATTACTCCAAAAAAATATTGAGGCCCTCGTTCCTCCTCTCCGGGTGCCTTTATAATCCAAGGGAAAGTGTGGTACTATAGGCATCGACAGTAGAGGAAGGGAGCAATAAGCAGTGAGAGTCATTGCGGGAGCGGCAAAAGGCCGCACGCTGAAGGCGGTTCCAGGCATGAATACCCGTCCGACGACCGACAAGGTGAAGGAAGCGATATTCAGCATGATTGGACCGTTTTTCGACGGTGGACTGGCACTCGATTTATACGCCGGCACCGGCGGGCTCGGTATTGAAGCTTGGAGCAGAGGCATCGAGCGGACGATCTTTATCGACCGGGAAAAAATAAGCATTGATATCATTAAATTAAATACCGAAGCGGCAGGAATGGGACGGCATGCGGAAATATACCGCAACGACGCGGAGCGTGCGCTGAAACTGCTGGAGAAGCGGGGAATCGCGTTCTCTATCGTCTTCCTCGACCCTCCTTACCGCTTGACCCATATGGACGAGCTGATGGCCGATCTGGCGCAGCGGTCGCTGCTGGAGGATGGCGCGACTATTGTGGTGGAGCATGATGCCGGGCATGAGTATCCGGACGAGATGGAGCATTTTATTTTGCTGAGAAAACAAAAATATGGCGATACGGCAGTTACGATCTACCGTTATTCGCCCGGCAGCGCAGATGGAGGAACAAGCCATGCAGATGAATGAGAACGGACGAGTAGCGGTCTATCCGGGGAGCTTCGATCCTCCGACATTGGGGCATCTCGATATTATCCGCCGTTCGGCCAAGCAATTCGACCACGTCATCGTGGCGGTGCTTAACAATACAAGCAAAAGTCCGATGTTTACGCTTGACGAGCGGAAAGAGATGCTTCGCGAAATAACGCGCGACATTCCGAATGTGTCGATTGACAGCTTCCGGGATTTGCTCGTACGGTTCATGAAATCGCGCAAAGCCAGCGTTATCGTCCGCGGCATCCGATCGGTGACGGACTTCGAGTACGAACTTACGCTTGCCTCAACGAATCAGTTGCTGGATGAAGAGATCGAGACGATCTTCATGATGACGAACCCGAAATATTCGTATCTCAGCTCCAGCATTGTGAAGGAAATCGCGATGTTTGGGGGACCGGTTCATGAGCTTGTTCCGGCTCCGATCGAGACTCGTCTCGTAGAGAAATATAAAGCGAGGCAGTCAAACGGCTAACTAGCGTTTCTTGAGGCCAGGTACGCGCGGCGCGGCTGCGCGCATCAACAGCAGCATAATAGCAAGAACGGCGACGGCCGTCAGCGCATACGGCCAGAGCGACGGGAGGCCAACTGCGGTGACGGCCTCGTATGCGTTGGAAGTGCGCTGCCAGCGAGCGCCGTCCTGCAGCATGGCTGCCGTAGCGCCGGTCAGCCGGCTTGGCAGCATCGCAAGGGCAGCCTGTGCCGGCTTCCACAGCAGCAAGGCTAGCCCAGCGGCATGCAGCGCATGCAGCAGTCTGACGCCTATGAGCGGCAGCAGCTTCAAATCCGTGCCGGTGATGGCATAGCCGGATTGCAGCAGCGCGCTTAACCCGCTCCAGGCCAGAATAGCCGCAACCGCGGCGGCGCTTATTGCGGTAGTAATGCCGGGGCCTTGCCATACGGCTGCCCCGTAGGCACCGATATGGCTCTCGAGTAAAGCGGGCAGCACCAATTCGGCAATACCGCTTGGCAGCGCGAATTGGATGAGCGGTAACGCCAGCCGGGCTGCTACGGCCGCAAAAATCATAAAGCCGCCAACAACTAGCAGCTTTTGAACGCCGGAAGAGACCGCATCGCCAAGTACCTTGCCAAAGCTGCGACCGTCACGGTCGCGGCTTGTCGTAATCGCGTCCGCTGCATTTTTAATCAAGCCTCTCGGTGCAACGGCCGCTTGAGGGACATTAAGGTGATGCGACGCAGACCTCCGCCGGCTGAACAGCGAAATCCATCCGGCCGAACAGAGGGCGGAGAGCCAGACCATAAGAGCGATAAATAAGCCAAGCTCCGGCCGATGCAGGAAGCCCGCCCCAATAACGACAATCATAAAAAGCGGGTTGGGCATATGGGACAAAGCCAGCAGTCTTTGCCCTTCTCGTCTCGTTACAAGCTGATCGCGGCGAAGAGCAGCCGTCGCTTCGGCGCCTGCCTGATGTCCGGATAACCACCCAAAGAGCAAGGGCAGCGCAGCTTCGCCGGGCAGCTTGAACAAGCCTCGCATCACAGGACGAAGAAGAGCGCCGATTCCGTGTATAAGGCCAAATGCGGCTATCAGCTCAAACAAGACGAGGAAGGGCAGCAGACCGGGAAATACGATGTTCCACCAGATGGTCAGTCCCTGAAGGGATGCTTGGAACGCTTCATCCGGTTGACGTATGATGGCGGCAACCATCAGAATCGAGATTGCCGCATACAGAATCGTTCGTGCCATATCTATCAACTCCATTGGAATTAGGATCATCGATTACGCAAGAGCTTGGACGAACCGGGGTCTGTTCCATTGTACGCTCGTCTAGGGCGGGATAGACCAGACCCTTGAGGAAGGGAGGGAGTTGTTCTATGGGCAAGTTTAGGCTGAACGGTAACGCGAGGCAGGCGGCAGGGATCTTTTTGATCGCCGTTATGCTGTGGATCGTAGTCTATGCTCCGACACCGCTGGTTGTCTATGAGCCTGGGCTAACGTTCGAGACGGCGCCGTTCGTTCAGCAAAGCAGTAACGGCGGAGCAATCCAGCAGATTAATGCCGGAGCGGACAAAAGCGGCGTTTTTTTGGTTACAACCGTTAAATTAACCGATGCGAAGTATTGGCAGGCGATTCAAGCTTTATGGAACAAAGACTTTCAAATACTAAGCAAGAACTCGGTCATGAATGGGCTGTCGGAGAAGGATTATTTGGCGCGGATGTCCAAAGACATGCTCACTTCGCAGAATAGCGCCGTTGAAGCTGCCTACCGCTATTCTGATATTCCTTACAAAGTATCGCCTGAAGGGCTGCAGCCTGACGATGAGAGCCGGAAAATCACGATCTCAGCCAGTGACGTTGGCGGACCGTCTGCCGGACTGATGTTTGCGCTGCAGTCTCTTAATCTCCTATTGGATGAGGATTTTACCCGGGGGCTCAGAATTGCGGGAACAGGAACGATTGACAAAGACGGGAACGTCGGATCCATTGGCGGAATTGCCTTAAAAGTGGTTACGGCGGATCGAGCGGGGGCAGAGCTGTTCCTTGCTCCGAAGGATAACTATGAGGAGGCTGCGGCGAAAGCGAAGGAGCTTCGCAGCGAGATGAAGGTTATCCCCGTCACCTCGCTGGGCTCTGCTATAGCTGCAATACAGGATGAAGCGGGTCTTACCCGATAATGATCGGCCTGTCCGTAAAATCGCGGTACATCGCTGCCGCCGACTCATGTCCGGGCTGGGCCAGCATATAGACGGCCGAAGCTTGCGTATCGAGCTCGAGGTATCCGGATTCGATTGGAGCTCTGGCGGCGCTTAGCAGGACGGGAAGCTTCGCTTCCTTCTTCATGCGGCGCAGAAGCTGCTGTCCCTTGCTCGTGAATCCAAGCACGCGGATATATTGGACGCCGGCAGCAAGCTTCTCCGCAGTGAAATCTTCTTTTTTATGGCGGAGCAGAATAGAAAGCAGGGAGCGCTGCAGCTTGGTCCGGGTGTAACGCTTCGTCTTAAGCGCATCAATAAGCGGCTCAAATCCGGTATGGTTCAGCTTCGGCAGCGCTTGAAGGAGCCTATGTTCGAGACCTTCCGTCATTTCGCGGTAGCCGGCAAGCTGTTCCGGCGTGTGGGTGACAACGGCATGCAGCAGCTGCTGGACGAAGTTGGCCCAGCTTACAGGGCTTCTGCCGGAAGACCATTCCTTCTGCATCACGGCAAAAGTACCGGCAGGCACGAGCGGCTTGCTTGCTTCAAGCTCGCCGCCTTCCAGCAGCAGCTTGCGGATCGCGGTAGCGCTGGCGATGGCGCTGTCGGTAACCGTCGTTTGCCCGTATTCGGATTTCTCCCGGCGTATCGTGTAGGGCAGCATCCGCCCGCCGATCCGTTCCAGTGCGATTAAATAATGAAGACCTAGCGTATGATTGGGCTGGGCAAAAGGGAAAACCGCCGCATCCGCCCGCCCGATCGAAGCAAGGTAAGAAGCAATCGCCGAGCTGTAAGCGCTAGGATAACTGCTCCCGTTCTCCATAGCTTCCCGAAGCAGACTTTGAAAGACTGGCGGCTCGTGGGCGACAAGCTTGGCTGCCTCATGCAGCACTTCAAGCTCCCCGCTCTCCGTACCGAAGCAGAAGGCGTCGACGACCCCTGTCGCTTCCAGAGTGGAGACCGCTCCGTAAGCGAACCACTCCGCTGCTTGCGTAGCGTAGGCGACGGGCAGCTCCAGCACCAGATCGCAGCCGCCTCGCAGCGCCGCTTCCGTCCGGGCCCATTTATCCATGACGGCCGGTTCTCCGCGCTGCAAAAAATGTCCGCTCATGACGGCTACGACGGCGTCGGCTTTTGCTATTTTGATCGATTCGCGCAAATGATATTGATGACCGTTGTGAAATGGGTTATACTCAACAATTAGTCCTACCGTTCGCAATCTGACATCTCCTTATTTCAGATGGATATATGTCCCATCATAGCACAGGGATATCGTTATATTCACGAAATAACGCGGCAAAAGATGAAAAACAGTGTGAAAATGTTGACAAAACCGCTCGATGATAGATATAATAATTTTTGTTTGTTTGGGGTGATCACATGCAGTTTCATGTACAAGAAACGATGTCCAAAGGCATTAAGGCAAAGATTGATGAGAATCTCGATGTGTCCGCGTTATTCAAAGACAGATCGGATGTCATCAGTCACGGTCCGCTCCATGTGTCGCTTCAGGTAACGGGCAATGAAGGCTCGATTACGGTCGAAGGCGAATTGTACATTGATTGGGAGCTCGCTTGCTCGCGTTGTCTTGATCCCGTTAAGCTTCACACGGTAATCCCTGTGTCCGACCAGTTCAAGCCGGCGTCCGAGCAGGACGAGGAAGAAAAGGAAGAGGACGAGGACGACGACGTTATTGCCGTAGCAGGGGACAGGCTGGATTTGAAGCCTTATGTGGAAGAAGTGCTTCAGCTGTTCATGCCGTTCGCTCCGTTATGCAGTAACGATTGCAAAGGACTGTGCCAAAATTGCGGACAGAACTTAAATGAACAAAAATGCGGCTGCTCAACCGAGAGAATTGACCCTCGCATGGCAGTGCTCAAGGATTTATTCAAAGACGAACAATAAAGCGTGATTCATTGATTCTGTGAAGGAGGTGGGAAACATGGCAGTACCTCAAAGAAGAACATCCAAAACTCGCCGCGACAAACGTCGTACGCATTTCAAACTGGCGGTACCAGGTATGGTAAAATGCGAGCAATGTGGAGAGCTGAAACTTGGCCACCACGTATGCAAAGTGTGCGGATATTACAAAACGAAAGAGATTATTTCCCAATAATCTCGGGGTTTCCCACAATAGCACTTCATTACGATGAGGTGCTATTTTTTTGTGTCCGTTGCTTACATACTCTTTTTTTTATATACTTATTTAGTACCAGGTTATAATATCAGCCATTATTCGAGTAAAATCAGACAAGGGTCACAATACTGTTAAGGTGGTGCCGAAGATCGAACGAATGCCTAAGCGACAGCGGCATCAGCTGCTCGCACAATTAATTGACGAAAATCCGTTTATGACGGACCGGGAGCTGACCAGGCATTTGAAGGTCAGCATTCAGACCATAAGGCTTGACCGGATGGAACTGGGTATTCCCGAACTGCGCGAGCGGTTGAAGCTGATGGCTGAGCGTTCTTACGATTCCGTTCAGTCCTTGCCGCTGCACGAAGTGATTGGTGACATTGTAGATTTGCAGCTGGACAAAAGCGGGATCTCGATATTCGAAATTCGAGAAGAGCATGTTTTCTCGCGCACGGGAATTGCCCGGGGCCATCACGTATTTGCCCAGGCGAACTCGCTGGCTGTTGCAGTTATCGAAGAGAAAATCGCTCTGACGGTCACGGCGGACATCCGCTTTATAAGGCCGGTTAAGCTGGGCGAGAAGTGCATTGCAAAAGCTTATGTACGTTCGATATCCGGCGAGCGCCACAAGTCGAAGGTGGAGCTCTTTACCTATGTCGGGGATGAAATGGTGTTCCAAGGGAACTTCGTCATTTACCGTTCGGCTGGTGAAGGAGAGAACGAGGCATAGGCTTTTATGTTAGCGCTTTGCCTTTCTAACGGGGCAGAGCGGCTGGGAGGTAAGAAACATGCGGATCGCCATAGATGCGATGGGAGGCGACCACGCCCCTGGACTAATCGTTCAGGGCGTGTTGGAAGCTGCGGCGGAGTGGCCGGATACGGAATTGGTTCTTGTCGGCGATACGGCGGCAGTTGAGCCGCTGTTCAAAGGACAGAAACCGGCCAACGTGACGTTATGCCATACAGATGAGGTGATCGGTCCGGATGAAGAGCCGGTCAAAGCGGTTCGCCGAAAAAAAGGCTCGTCCATGGTCGTTGCCGGCCAGCTGGTACGCGAGAAACGCGCCGATGCGATGATTTCCGCGGGCAACACCGGTGCATTGATGACGACCGGACTGCTTGTCGTTGGCAGACTGGAAGGGATCGAGCGTCCCGCGCTCGCCCCGATGCTTCCTACAATGGACGATGTTGGAGTGCTTGCGCTTGACCTTGGCGCCAATATGGACGCGAAGCCTGAGCATTTGCTCCAATACGCAATCATGGGCAGTATTTATCGCGCAAAGGTGCATGGTTTTGACAACCCGCGCGTAGGCCTTTTGAATGTCGGTACCGAAGAGCGTAAAGGCAATGAGCTGACGAAAGCGGCTTATGATCTGCTCGAGCAGGCTCCGATTAATTTTATCGGAAACGTTGAGGCGCGTGACTTGCTTAATCGCAGCTGTGACATTCTCATTTGCGACGGTTTCGCGGGGAATATTATGCTTAAAGCGATGGAGGGGACAGCGGGATCGCTGATGACATTCCTGAAAGACGCTTTTGGCGAGACGCTTATGACGAAGCTTGCCGCAGCGGTTATGATGCCGAAACTTCGCGCATTGCGTAAAAAGATGGATTACAAGGAGCATGGGAGCGCTCCGCTGCTTGGCTTGAACGGACTGGTGATGAAATGTCACGGCTCCTCGGATGCTAAGGCTGTGAAAAATGCGATCCGGCAGGCCCGGACGGCTATCAAAGCCCAGCTTACGGAGTCTATAGCGGCGGAAATAGGCGGGAGGTCATGATGAAATTACATCCTGTTGGCATTATTGGTACGGGCAAATACGTTCCCGACCGGATTTTATCCAATCAAGAACTTGAGCAAATGGTGGAAACCAACGATGAATGGATCGTAACGCGCACGGGGATCCGCGAACGCCGTCTGGCGGCAGCGGAGCAGGCGACTTCCGATCTGGCTTATCAGGCTTCGCTGAAAGCGATAGACGCGGCGGGCATTGCCATTGAAGACATTGACTTAATTATCGTTTCGACAATTACGCCGGATACGTTCTTCCCTTCGACGGCATGCCTGCTGCAAGAAAAGCTAGGAGCGAAAAAAGCGGCTGCATTTGATTTGTCGGCAGCCTGTTCCGGATTTATATACGGTCTGGCAACCGCTTCGAATATGATCGCTACCGGCATGTACAAGCATGTCCTTGTTGTTGGGGCCGAGACCTTATCCCGCATAACGGATTATACGGACCGCAACACGTGCATCTTGTTTGGCGACGGCGCAGGCGCCGTGGTGCTCGGACAGGTAGAGGAAGGCCGCGGATTCAAGTCGTTCGAGCTTGGCGCTGACGGCGGCGGCGGAGATCTCTTGAAAGTAAGCGGCGGCGGTTCGCGCATGCCATCAACGGCGGAAAGCGTTGCATCGAAGCAGCATTTCATTCATATGGCCGGCAATGAAGTGTTTAAATTCGCGGTGCGCATTATGGGCAATGCGGCGGAGGAAGCTCTTCGCAAAGCCGGGATGAGCAAAGAGGATATCAATCTTCTAGTTCCTCACCAAGCCAATGTCCGTATCATTCAATCGGCTCTTAACCGACTCGACCTGTCGGAAGAAAAGTGTATGGTTAACTTGGACAAATACGGCAATATGTCCGCGGCATCGATTCCGGTCGCGCTGGCAGAAGCCGTAGAGCAGGGAAGAGTTAACGATGGGGACTGCCTCGTGTTTGTTGGCTTCGGAGGAGGCCTCACCTGGGGCGCTTCCGTATTGATCTGGTAATGGAGGGAATTCGTTTGAGCAAAACTGCATTTGTTTTTCCCGGCCAAGGCGCGCAAGCCGTTGGTATGGGCAAAGACGCGTACGAAGCGTTTGAAAGCTCCCGCGCTGTCTTCGAGCAAGCGGACGAAGCATTGGGCTTCAAGCTTAGCGATATTATATTCAACGGTCCTGACGATCTGCTGAAGCAGACGGTTAATACGCAGCCGGCGCTTCTGACGGTAAGTGTTGCCTTGCTGAAGGCGCTTGAAGGCCGAGGACTCAAAGCCGATTACGTGGCTGGCCATAGCCTTGGCGAGTACAGCGCGCTGGTTGCGGCAGGCGTGCTCAGCTTTGAGGATGCGGTCCGCACGGTTCGCGCGCGCGGCGAGTTCATGGAGCAGGCTGTCCCTAGCGGACAAGGCGCAATGGCCGCCGTGCTTGGCGCGGAACGCGGCGTTCTGTCCGAATTATGTTCGAAGATCACGGAAGAAGGAAATACGGTTGAACTGGCGAATGTTAACTGTCCGGGCCAAATCGTTGTTTCCGGCTCGGCAGCAGGTGTTCAAGCCGTTGTTGAGCGAGGCAAAGAAGAAGCCGGCGCGAAGCGTGTCATTCCTCTGGAAGTAAGCGGGCCGTTCCATTCCTCGCTGATGAAGCCAGCGGCTGAGAAGCTGTCCGGCGTATTGTCGGAAGTGCCGATGAACGATTCAGCTATTCCGGTAGTAGCGAATGTAACGGCTGCTCCGGTAACGGAAGCGGCTTCGATCCGCAATCTTCTGGTCGAGCAGGTTTACTCTCCGGTTCTATGGGAAGACAGCATCCGTTATTTGGCCGAACAAGGCGTGGATACTTTCGTTGAGATCGGCTCGGGCACTGTCCTTGCAGGCCTGATCAAGAAAGTCGACAAAAATCTGCGCGTTATCTCTGTAAACAGCATTGCTGCACTCGAAACACTGTAGCATCGTGCTCGTGCAAAACCTGGAGGAGGTATACCATGTTTGCTAGTCTTGAAGGCAAAAAAGCGCTTGTAACGGGCGCATCCCGCGGTATCGGCCGTGCTATCGCCGTTGCGCTTGCAGAAGCCGGCGCCGATGTTGCGATCAACTACTCGGGCAGCGAGGCGGCTGCGGCGGAGACGGCCAAGGCGGTTGAAGCGTCTGGCCGACGCGCTATCATTCTGAAAGCGAACGTTGGCAAAACCGACGAATTCGAAGCCATGGTCAAAGAAGTTGTGGATCAATTCGGTTCAATCGATATTTTGGTGAATAACGCGGGCATTACAAGAGATAATTTAATTATGCGTATGAAAGAAGAGGAATTTGACCAAGTTATTGAGACGAACTTGAAGGGTGTCTTTAACGGGATCAAAGCGGTCACGCGGCCAATGATGAAGCAGCGTGCCGGACGCATTATTAATATCTCTTCGGTAGTGGGCGTGCTTGGAAATCCCGGTCAGGCGAACTATGTCGCGGCGAAAGCAGGCGTAATCGGCCTCACGAAGTCGAGCGCGCGCGAGCTTGCTTCCCGCGGCATTACCGTAAATTGCATTGCACCGGGCTTTATTCAAACGGATATGACGGACAAGCTGTCCTCCGAGGTGAAGGAATCGCTTTCTTCGCAAATCCCACTTGCGCGCCTTGGCGCAGCCGAGGATATTGCGGCAGCGGTACGCTTTCTCGCATCCGATGCTGCTTCCTATATGACAGGCCAAACCGTCCATATTGACGGCGGCATGTACATGTAAGATAGCATCACGCCGCAATGACCGGAAATGCAACGGTTACGTATGGCGTTTTGTCTTAAATTCTCGTATAATACCCTAGGAGGAGGTGAATCGGATGTCCGAAGTAGTAGAACGTGTAAAACGTATCGTCGTCGACAGACTTGGCGTAGACGAAGCGGAAGTCACGCTGGAAGCTTCCTTCAAAGATGACCTCGGCGCTGACTCTCTTGATGTCGTTGAGTTGGTCATGGAACTGGAAGACGAGTTTGATATGGAGATCTCTGATGAAGATGCAGAGACCATCACCACGGTGGGAGAAGTAGTCAATTACATACAATCTCATACGTAAGGAAACAAGGGTCCCGTTGTAATAGACGGGACTTCTCTCCATCTGAGGCACGGAATCATCATGACATTATGAATGAGCTTGTACGCTTTTATTATAGAAGATGTGACGTACGCATCTGAATGCAGTCCACTTTGAGGTGAATCTTACAATGAAACAAAGAGTTGTCGTTACCGGCATGGGGGTTATTACCTCGCTCGGAGCAGACCTGGAACAGTTTTGGGGTAATTTGATGGAAGGGAAATCGGGCGTATCGCGCATCGAAGCGTTTGACGTATCCGAATATCCGACACAAATCGCCGCTGAAGTAAAGAACTTCAATCCGGAAGATTACAATCTTGATAAAAAAGAAGCGCGCCGCATGGACCGTTTCGTCCAATTCGCGTCCGTTGCCAGCTTGAACGCGGTTAAAGACGCCGGCCTCGAGATCGGCTCCAATGTCGATCCCGAGCGCGTAGGCGTTATCGTCGGATCCGGTATCGGCGGACTCGGAACTTGGGAAGACCAGCATAACATCCTGCTCGAGAAAGGTCCTAAGCGCGTAAGCCCGTTCTTCATTCCGATGATGATCGCGAACATGGCTTCCGGACAAGTCTCGATGCTGACCGGGGCGAAAGGCCCGAACAGCACGGCGGTTACGGCTTGCGCGACGGGTACCCACTCGATCGGCGATTCCTACAAGATGATTCAGCGCGGGGATGCCGACGTCATGATTTGCGGCGGCGCGGAAGCAACGATCCGTCCAACGGGTCTTGCCGGCTTCTGCTCGATGCGCGCGATGTCCGTGCGCAACGACGAGCCGGAGAAAGCAAGCCGTCCGTTTGATATCGGCCGCGACGGTTTCGTCATGGGCGAAGGGGCAGGCGTTCTTATTCTGGAATCGCTGGAGCACGCTCAAAAGCGAGGCGCTCAAATCTATGCGGAAGTTATCGGCTACGGCATGAGCGGCGACGCTCATCACATGACGGAGCCGGATCCGGACGGAGCTGCGCGCTGCATGGCGAAAGCATTGCGCGACGCGGGCATTGAGCCCGAGGCGATTGATTATATCAACGCACACGGCACGTCGACGCCGGTAGGCGACCGTTCCGAAACGAGCGCGATCAAAAAAGCATTCGGCGATCATGCCTATAAACTTGCGGTCAGCTCGACAAAATCGATGACCGGTCACTTGCTTGGCGCTGCCGGCGGTGTCGAAGCCGTTATTTTGGGCCTTACGCTCAAGAACGGCATTATTGCTCCAACCATTAACTTGGAGAATCAAGATCCTGAGCTTGACCTGGATTACGTGCCGAATAAGCCGCGTAAAGCGGATGTCAGAACGGCGCTGTCCAACTCGTTCGGCTTCGGCGGTCATAACGCGACGATCGTGATGAAAGTCTATGAAGCGTGATTCCATTAACGAGCTGCAGACCCGTCTGCAGCTTCGCTTCAAACAGCTCAAGCTGCTGAAGCAGGCTTTTACGCATACTTCCTATGTCAATGAACACAAACATGGGACGATCGAGCATAATGAACGTCTGGAATTTCTGGGCGACGCTGTTCTGCAGCTGCTCGTATCGGAATACTTGTTTGCGGCGTACCCGAACCGGCCGGAAGGTGAGCTGACCCGTATGCGTGCGTCTGTCGTTTGCGAGCCGTCTTTGGCCCAATTCGCGGAGCGGCTGGAGCTTGGCGCCCATATTCAGCTTGGCAGAGGCGAAGAGCAGCTCGGAGGAAGACAGCGTCCCGCGCTGCTTGCCGATTTGTTTGAAGCTTTTGTCGGAGCGATATTCCTAGATGCCGGCATCGAACGGACAAGAGCCTTTCTCGAGACGCATATGTTCCCGTATATTGAATCCAACGACTACGGCCTGCTGGTGAAGGATTTCAAGTCCAAGCTGCAGGAGCGCGCCCAGCACAAAGGGCTTGGCGCCGTAGAGTACCGGATTATGGAAGAGCGTGGGCCTGCCCATGACCGCGAGTTTGTCGTCGAGGTTTGCATCGGCGAAATTCCTTACGGAAACGGCAGCGGCAGAACGAAGAAGGAAGCGGAGCAGCGTGCTGCGGCAGTTGCTTGGCAATCGCTAACGGAATAATGGAATAAGCCTGTTGCGGACTCAAGTAAGGGATCTGCGGCAGGCTTTTTTTCATTCGCGCTTCGCTGCGAAAAGGACGGATATAGCCGTTTGCCTTAACCCGGCTTGTCTGATTTTACAGCGGGCAAAAGGTTAACGAGCCGCGTTAAGTTGTGTTACAATAGGCGATGAGGTGAAAGCCAGGTTATGTTCCTGAAACGGATAGAATTATCGGGATTTAAATCGTTTGCCGACAAGACGGAAATGGAATTCGTCACCGGCATTACGGCTGTCGTTGGACCTAACGGCAGCGGTAAAAGCAATATATCGGACGGCATCCGCTGGGTGCTGGGCGAGCAAAGCGCCAAGAGTCTTCGCGGCGGCAAAATGGAGGATATCATTTTTGCCGGAAGCGACGCACGCAAGGCGGTCAACTACGGAGAAGTATCGCTGACGCTCGATAACGGCGATGGGGCGCTGCCGCTTGAATATAATGAAGTGACGGTTACCCGCCGCGTCCATCGGAGCGGCGATAGCGAATATATGATTAACAAGCAGTCTTGCCGGTTGAAGGATATTACCGAGCTGTTTATGGATACGGGGATCGGCAAAGAAGCCTATTCCATTATCGGACAAGGCCGCATTGAAGAAATATTGAGTACCCGGTCGGAAGACCGCAGGGGTATTTTCGAAGAAGCTTCAGGCATTGTTAAATACAAGTCGCGTAAACGCGAAGCCCAGCGCAAGCTGGAAGACACGGAGAACAACCTGCTCCGGATCCATGACCTTGTGACGGAGCTGGAGGATCAGGTAGAGCCGCTGCGCATTCAATCGGAGAAAGCCATCCACTTCAAGCAGCTAAGGGAGCAATTGAAGACGCAGGAGATCTCGATGTACGTACATAACATTGAGAATGTGTACGGCTCTTGGTCGGAATCGAACGCCAAGCTGGAGCGTTTGAAGCGTGAACAGCTGGAGCTGTCTACCGTTGTAAGCAAGCATGATGCCCATCTGGAGAAAGACCGCCAGGCGCTTCGCGAGCTGGAGGAAGCGCTGGACCGTCTTCATGCGGACATGCTTCACTACAGTGAAGAGTACGAGAAATGCGAAGGCTACGGCGAGGTTCTGAAGGAACGGAAGAAAAATCTGGAGCAAAATAAAAAGCAGCTCGAAGAAACGATTTCCGCCCAGGACGAGAGAATCGCCGCGCTGACCAGCGAGGAAGCGGAATTCCGCAATCGCGCCGCGGTATTGGAATTGCAGCTGGCTGAGCTGAAGCATAAGCTTGCTGTCGAGGAAGATAACCTAATCGGCGTATCGGGCGGTACCGCGGTGGATGCCGAGGAGATGCTGAAGGGCGAATTGCTCGAAGTGCTCAGCACGATGGCTCAGTTGCGCAACGAAATCCGTTACGCTGCCCAGCAGCAGGAAGCGGTTCAACGCCGCATGGAGCGTCTCAGCGATGAGGAAGCCAAGTGGGCGGAACAGCAGCGTAAGCTGAATGCACGGAGAGCAGAGCTTGAGAAGCAGCTTGAAGCTACTCTCGATGCGATCGGCAAGGCGCGCACCAAGTATATCGACCAGGCAGAGAAAGCCAAGGAGCTTGGCCAAATTTCCGAGGATGCGACGACCGCTCTGCGCAAATGGGAGCAGAAGCTCGATGCGCAAGTTTCGCGGCGCGACACGATGAAGGAAATGCAGGACGCTTTGGACGGCTTTATGCATGGCGTCCGCGAAGTGCTTAAAGCTTCCCGCAGATCTTCCGGCTCCGGAGGAATCAGCGGCGTGCACGGCGCCGTGGCCGAGCTCGTCCGCGTGCCCGAGAGAATAGAGACGGCCGTGGAAACCGCGTTGGGCGGGGCTCTGCAGCATATCGTTATGGAAGACGAGAAATCGGCACGCAGCGCAATCTCCTTCCTGAAGCAGCGTCAGCTGGGCCGAGCGACGTTCCTTCCGCTTGACGTTATCCGGGGCCGTCACGTTCCCGAGCATGAAAAGCGGATGGCGGAGTCGGTAGACGGCTTTGTTGGCGTAGCGGCAGATTTGGTGTCCTGCGAACCGCGTTACGAAGCGATTATTCAAAATTTGCTCGGTAACGTGCTTTTGGCCGAAACTCTTGAGCAAGCCAACCGTATAGCATCCAAATGCCAATACCGCTACCGCGTCGTAACGCTGGAAGGCGATGTCGTGAATGCCGGCGGTTCGATGACAGGCGGCAGCCTTCAGAAGAAGGGGGCAAGCCTGCTGGGCCGTCAGCGCCAGATTGAAGCATTGGACCAAGAGATAATGGAAGGCGAGAAAACAATCGTCCAGCTGCGGGACAAGTTAAGCGATATCCGCAAGGAACAGTCGATCCTCTCGCAAAACATGGAGGAGCTTCGCTCGCAGGCTGAGCAATACCGGATTGACGAGCAGCAGGTTCGCGCCGAGCTGCAGCAGCTGAGCAATGAGGCGAAGCATCTAACCGAACAAGAGCAGCTGTTTACGGCAGACCGCACGAATCATACGGCAGAGCAGAAGTCGATGCTGGATATGGCGGCGGAGGCCGAAGTGCGTCTTGAACAGCTGACGGCGGACGAAGCCCGTCTGCAAGAAGCGATCAGGCTTGCCGAAGAGCGCCGCAAGGCAAGCGAATCGGCGAAAGAGGAGCTTCAGGTTCAGCTTACGGATTTGAAAATTTCCGTCGCGAAGACCGATCAGGAGAAGCAATCCTTCGAGGATCAGGCCGCGCGCGTCCGTGCCGATATTCAGCGCGCCAAGCAGGAGCTTGCAAGCTCAAGGAATCTTTTGAGCCAGCAGGATGCCGAAATAGAACGACATAGCGGGGAGACGGTCGCCCAGATTGAGCAGCTTAATCATCTGCGCCTGAAGAAACAGGAATGCGCGGAACAGACGGACCTGAAGCGCTCAGCCCGCGCTGACCGCGTGAAGGAGCTCGAGCAGGGCGAGAGCGATACGAAGGAACAGCGCGGACAGCTCCGCCAGGTGGAAGAGCAGATGCGCCAGACCGAAATTGCGGCAAACCGCCTCGACGT
The DNA here is from genome assembly GCF_003399985.2 of Paenibacillus sp. ATY16. Lineage (NCBI taxonomy): Bacteria > Bacillati > Bacillota > Bacilli > Caryophanales > Paenibacillaceae > Paenibacillus > Paenibacillus sp. ATY16. The sequence goes on from NZ_NMOK02000032.1 coordinate 117,436, forward strand.
GGAGCTGGACAACCTGCTCCGCAAGCTTAGCGAAGAGTATGAACTCAGCTTCGAGCTTGCGAAGGAGCAATATCCGGTGCCGGAGGACATCGTTGGCACGCAAAACGCGGTCCGCGATATCAAGCGTCAAATTACGGCGCTTGGCGACGTGAACCTTGGTGCAATCGAAGAGTATGAGCGCGTAAGAGAGCGTTTCGAGTTCCTGACCGAGCAGAAGGATGACCTGGTGGAAGCGAAAACGACCTTGTATCAGGTTATCCGCGAGATGGATGAAGAAATGTCCAAGCGTTTCCGGTCAACCTTCGAACAGATCCGCAGACATTTCGTGGTTGTATTCGCGAAGTTGTTTGGCGGAGGCCGGGCAGACCTGGTTCTGGTAGATCCTGAGCGGGTATTGGATACAGGGATTGATATCGTCGCTCAGCCTCCGGGCAAAAAGCTGCAAAACCTGCAGCTGCTATCCGGCGGAGAACGGGCGCTCACGGCTATTGCCTTATTGTTTGCCATTCTGCAGGTGAAGCCGGTGCCGTTCTGCGTGCTTGACGAAGTTGAAGCGGCGCTTGATGAAGCGAACGTTGCCCGTTTTGCCCAATATTTGCGCGAGTTCTCCGGACTTACCCAGTTTATCGTCGTAACGCACCGCAAAGGCACGATGGAAGAAGCCGACGTACTCTATGGCGTAACGATGGAAGAAGGCGGCGTATCGAAGCTGGTATCCGTGCGCCTGGAAGAAGAGGCGGAAGAGCAGGAATCCGCTTAAAAAGCGGCCTAATAGGATGGAGGACTTGAACCCGAATGAGTTTTTTCAAAAAGCTGAAGGAAAGCATCGCTTCGAAGACCGAAGCGGTAACGTCGATATTTAAGGAAGGCTTGACCAAGACGCGCGTTGCTCTTGTCGAGAAGGTCGAAGAGCTGATTACGCGCCGCAAAAAAATCGATGAAGAGTTTTACGAGGAGCTCGAGGAAATTCTCATCGGCGCCGATGTTGGCGTCAACACGGTTATGACGTTGATCGATGATCTCCGCGCCGAAGTGAAGAAGCGGAAAATCGAGCAGGCAGCCGAGCTGCAGCCAATCCTTTCGGAAAAGCTGATCGGTCTGCTGAAGGGGGAGCAAAACCCCGGCCTGCAAATGGCGAAGAGCGGCATTACCGTAATTTTGTTCGTTGGCGTCAACGGCGTAGGCAAGACAACAACGATCGGCAAGCTCGCCCACAAGTTCAAAAGCGAAGGCAAAAGCGTGCTTCTGGCGGCGGGCGACACGTTCCGCGCGGCTGCTATCGAGCAGCTTGAAGTATGGGGGCAGCGCGTAGGCGTTGAAGTAATCAAGCAGCAGTCCGGTTCCGACCCTGCCGCGGTTATGTTCGATGCGGTGCAAGCGGCCAAGCAGCGCGGCGTTGACGTTCTGCTCTGCGATACGGCCGGCCGTCTCCAGAACAAAACAAACCTGATGGAGGAGCTGAACAAGATTTTCCGCGTTATTCAGCGCGAAATTCCGGATGCTCCGCACGAAGTGCTGCTCGTGCTCGACGCGACGACAGGCCAGAACGCTCTCAGCCAAGCGAAGCTCTTTGGCGAGAAAAGCGGCGTTACCGGTCTTGTTCTGACCAAGCTGGACGGTACGGCAAAAGGCGGCATCGTCATCGCTATCCGCAATGAACTGAACCTTCCTGTGAAGCTGGTAGGTCTTGGCGAGAAGATGACGGATCTGCAGGAATTCGACTCGGAGCAGTTCGTTCATGCCTTGTTTGCAGGGCTGATCCAGCGCGAAGAAGAACAGTCGGAAACAAATTAAATAAGTGACAAGGACAAAAGCTTGACAGTGCCATCGGGGATCGTGTAAGATAAGAGACGTTGTGACACTGTCAAGGCTTTTTGCTTGACGGATGATGTTGAAAGGGGCTTAGAGCGGATGACCATACATGAACCGGATGCCCTAGCCAAGACAACACGCATCAACTTGTTATTTGATTTCTACGAGCCGCTGCTCACGGAGAAACAGCGGACCTTCTTAAAATATTATTTTCACGACGATTACTCGCTTGGCGAGATCGCAGCCGAATCCGGCATCAGCCGGCAGGCCGTTTATGAACATGTGAAGCGGGCGGAGCAGGTGCTTGAAGGCTATGAAGCCAAGCTAAGCCTGGTTGCCAAGCATGAATTCATGCAGCAGCTTGCCGCAGGGCTGGAACGGAAGGTTGCCGAGCTGCCAATCGATCCTACTTATAAGCAAGAGCTACTTAAAGACATAGAGCAGTTAACGAAGACTGATAGTGACGGAGGTGACGAATCATGGCGGCATTTGAGAGCTTAACGAACCGGTTGCAAAATGTGTTCAGCAAGCTGAGAGGCAAAGGCAAAGTAACGGAAGAAGATTTGAATGAGGCAATGCGCGAGGTGCGTCTTGCGCTGCTCGAAGCTGACGTTAACTTTAAAGTCGTCAAAGATTTTATCGCCAAAGTGAAAGAGAAAGCGCTTGGTCTTGATGTTTCCAAGAGCTTTACGCCAGGCATGGTCGTCATCGACATCGTTAACAAAGAGTTAACGGAATTGATGGGCGGCACGCAAAGCAAGCTTGCAAAGGCGAACAAGCCTCCTACCGTTATTATGATGGTTGGTCTGCAAGGCGCGGGTAAAACGACCACAACGGCCAAGCTGGCCAAATTGCTCCAAAAGGGCAACAGCAAGCCGCTCCTCGTTGCGTGCGACATTTACCGTCCTGCGGCGATCAAGCAGCTCCAAGTGCTTGGCGAGCAGATCAACGCGCCGGTATTCTCGCTTGGCGATCAGACCTCGCCGGTTGAGATTGCAAAAGCAGGCTTAGCGCATGCGAAAGAAAACCATAACGATTACGTTATCTTCGATACCGCGGGCAGGCTGCATATCGATGAAGCGCTGATGGAAGAGCTGAAGCAAATCCATCAGAACGTGAAGCCCGATGAAGTCTTGCTCGTCGTTGACGCAATGACCGGTCAAGATGCGGTTAACGTAGCGCAAAGCTTCCATGATCAGCTTGAACTGACGGGTGTCGTTCTTACGAAGCTTGACGGCGATACGCGCGGCGGTGCCGCATTGTCCGTCAAAGCGGTAACCGGCAAGCCGATCAAATTCGCGGCAATGGGCGAGAAGATTGACGCGCTCGAGCCGTTCCATCCGGACCGGATGGCTTCCCGTATTCTCGGGATGGGGGATATGCTGTCGCTGATCGAGAAAGCGCAAGCGAACATTGATGCCGATAAAGCGGCAGAGATGGAACGCAAGATGCGGACCGCCGAATTTACTTTCGACGACTTCCTTGAGCAGATGGCGCAAATCCGCAACCTGGGACCGTTGGATCAGCTTATGGATATGCTGCCCGGCATGAACAAGATGAAGGGCAACATGAAGGATCTGAAGGTGGACGAGAAGCAGATCAACCGCGTTGAAGCGATTGTCCGCTCGATGACGAAGGCAGAGAAGCAAAAGCCTGAGCTTCTGAACCACAGCCGCCGCAAACGCGTAGCCGCGGGCAGCGGTACGTCGATTACGGAAGTTAACCGGCTTATCAAGCAGTTCGAAGACATGCGCAAGATGATGAAGCAGTTCTCGTCCATGATGGGCCCTAAAGGTCCAAAGGGCGGAATGAAAGGTCTGAAGGGCATGCTCGGCAAAGGCGGAAAAGGGTTTAAATTCCCGTTCTAAGATATAAAAGCGCAGTTGATTAATCGAAGGAGGTGAATTTCCATGGCAGTACGTATTCGTCTGAAACGTATGGGTGCTCACAAGGCTCCATTCTACCGCGTTGTCGTTTCTAACTCCCGTTCCCCACGTGACGGTCGCTTTATCGAAGAAATCGGTACTTACAACCCGGTTGCTCAACCGGCTCAAGTAACGATCGACGAAGAGAAAGCGTTGAAATGGCTGCAAACAGGAGCTCAAGCTTCTGATACAGTTCGCGACTTGCTTTCCAAAGCAGGTGTCCTGAAAAAGTTCCATGAGCTTAAGCAACAGAAATAACTGTTGAATAGCGGAGGGCCTTGAAATGAAAGAATTGATTCTTGTCATAGCAAAGGCGTTAGTGGATCATCCAGAGGACGTGCGCGTGAATGAGCGAGAGGATGATCGCGGTACGGTGTACGAGCTGTCGGTCCACGCCGATGATATCGGCAAAGTAATCGGCAAGCAGGGACGGATTGCGAAAGCAATTCGTGCCGTCGTTACGTCAGCGGCCATCAAATCCCAGAAGCGCGTTATCGTAGACATCATATCGTAAAAGCATACGATGCAGGGTTAGGATAATTATCCTAGCCCTTTTTCGTACAAATAGAGACGGGTGGTTACATACGATGAGCAAAAAATATTTTAATGTGGGCAAGCTGGTTAATACGCATGGTCTGCGCGGCGAAGTTAAAGTATTGCCCCAGACGGATTTCGCCGAATCCCGGTTTGCGAGCGGAAGCAAGCTTTCCCTGCAGCATCCTGACAACGGACAAAAGCTTGAAGTAGAAGTAACCGGGGCCAAGGAGCATAAAGGGATGTTTATCCTGAAGCTGAAGGGTTATAACGATATTAACGAAGTTGAAAAATATAAAGGCTGGACGCTGAAAATCGGCGAGGAAGAATTAGAACAGCTCGATGACGGCGAATACTACTATCATGAAATCATGGGCTGCCGGGTATTAACGGAAGATGGCGAAGAGCTTGGTACCATCTCGGATATTCTCCGTCCGGGTGCCAATGATGTATGGGTTGTTGATATGCCGAAGAAAAAGCAGCTGCTCCTGCCGGTGATCGACGAAGTCCTGCTCAAAGTTGACGTGGCTAATAAAACGGTAACAGTACGGTTGCTGGAAGGGCTGATCTAATGATGCGCATCGATGTGCTGACGCTGTTCCCGGAAATGTTCGACGGCGTATTTGGCGCGAGCATCCTGGGCAAAGCTAAGGATAAAGGAATTGTATCGCTTGAAGCGATTAACTTCCGCGAATATTCCAATAACAAGCATAATACCGTTGACGATTATCCTTACGGCGGAGGCGGCGGTATGGTCCTTAAGCCTGAACCGGTATTTGCCGCGGTAGAGGATCTAATGGCAAAGAAGGAGAGCGGAGCGCGTCCCCGGGTTATTCTGATGTGCCCGCAGGGTGAAACCTTTACGCAAAAAAAGGCCGAGGAACTTGCGAAGGAAGAGCATCTCGTGCTGATCTGCGGTCATTACGAAGGCTACGACGAGCGTATTCGCGAGCACCTGGTAACCGATGAGCTGTCGATTGGCGATTACGTGTTAACAGGCGGAGAAATTCCGGCAATGACCGTCATTGACAGCGTTGTCCGGCTGCTGCCAGGCGTACTCGGAAACGAGACATCCGCTGTTACGGATTCGTATAGCACGGGTCTGCTGGAATATCCGCATTACACGCGTCCGCCCGTATTTAGAGACTGGGCGGTGCCCGATGTTCTCGTATCCGGCAATCATGCCAAGATTGATACCTGGCGACGCGAGCAGTCGCTGCTGCGGACGCTTAAGCGCCGTCCCGATCTGCTGGAGAAGGCAGAGCTGACGGATAAGGAACGCAAATGGCTGACGCTTCAGGAACAAGATCAGTCCACGTAAAAAAGAACCGTCGCACAGCCTATATGGCCTGAGCAGGCGGTTCTTTTTTGCATGATTATATGCAGCTTGTACCGGACGGCTCGCTGCAAGGTTCCGGGTGTTGTTCGAAATGGCCCGGAAAGCCGATTTCGGGACATCTTTTTTCTGGCTCTTTTTTGGCGATGAATTTTACCGGTTTACACACGCATTTAACGGGTTTACAAACGCATTTGGCCGGTTTACAACCATGTCCGCATTTTCTTTTCCTTTTGGAACAGCTTTTCTTTTTGCAGGAACCATATCCGGTTTTTTTTGCATATGAGCGGTACCCGTATCCCGAAGTATTTACTGCTTGTTTTTTTGTTGGCATTGTCCATAACCTCCAATCTGTATAAAGTGTTGCAAAAAATACCGACTCCTTGTAAGGAATCTGCAATTCTCGTATGCAATTAACGAATTCTTTTTCCTCTGAAGCGCGTGGAAAAACCTTTTAGAATAACGCCGCCTGAAACATGGGATGAAGCGGACAATTTGACTACGTCTCCCTTTCGGAGCCTTTTGACTGCAGCAGCTGTTATAAATTCGCGGTCAGAATTAATCACTTTACTGCCGGCAAACACAACGAAATCATTGACAGTAAGAAGAAGGGATACCTCGTCGGCTCTTTCGAGCCTCTTTTGTAAAGAATGCTGCCGAATAAAGAGTAGACACCGTCATGCTTTGGTATAAACGTGGAAGTGACGGGATCATATTCGTTTGCCGCGTCAAAGATAACTTTGCCGTACTTTACGGTAACGCCAAACTCCGGTCTGCCGATGGATTGATTTTTTGCGGAGATGGCTTTGAAAGCTGATTTGAACGACCGTGGACGGCATGTCCCTTTTTTCACTTTGCGGATCGACATAAGACATGACCTCCCTTCATAAGAAATGATTGCTGAAATAGCAATACTCCAGAGTATGCGTATTGAGATTTGATAGAAACGGCAGGAGTCGCGAATCTAGCAAATAGGCTGCGCGCGAAAAAAGAACTCACCAGTCGAATATTCTCAAACTGGCGAGTTCTTCGTTTGTTTACCGAATGAACGAATTAGCGGACACGGAACCCTTCGAAACGCGTTCCCGCACCGGAAGCTATGGCGCCGCTTACGGTTGCTTGCAGAAATACTTGCACTTCGTCGCCTTTTTTGAGCTTGGCGGTACCCGAAGTCATGACAACTCCGCGGCCCGCGCTTAAGGTCTGAACGACGGGCAATTGCGATGTATCGTTTACGAAAATAACGAGCGTCACCGTTACGGGATCGGAGGTCTCCGTTGAGTAAAAGGCGCTTGCGAAAAACGCATAAACTCCGTTTTGCTTGGCGGTGAAGGTAGACGTAGCGGGTTTGTATTCCTTATTAAAGTCGTATTGCTCTTGCCCGTAAAGCACTTGCGGTACGGTAGCGGATGAAACGTTTTGGAATTGATCGGAGATTGCGCGGAACGCCGATTTGCGGATTACGCCCGTTTTGCTCTTTGCATTGCCTCTGGCTGCCTTTTTCTTATCCATCGCTTATCCTCGCTTCTATTCATTAATAGCTTACTATATGATAGAAGCCTTCCGGCAGAAACGGCATATAGCTGTAAGTCCATGAAATAGGCTGTATATCATGTTGCAACGTGTATAACGCTTATCTTTTGGATATACTGGAGAAATAATAGAATTTTTGCGGGCAATGCGGAATATTAGGTTGAAAAAAGTTCTACGCTGTGATAAAATTTCAAATGTTGTTCGTATTAATCGGGCGGTCCGCTAATAGTGATGACGCTGCTCATAGGAGCAGAAAGAGCTATTAAGAACGTCTATGGTGGAAGGAGTGAAACTACAATGAATCTTTTACAAACGATTGCTCAGGAACAGCTTCGTCAAGACCTTCCTAGCTTCCGTCCTGGTGACACGCTGAAAGTACACGTTAAAGTTATCGAGGGCACGCGCGAGCGTATTCAGTTGTTCGAAGGCGTTGTAATCAAACGTCGCGGCGGCGGAATCAGCGAAACTTTCACAGTTCGCAAAATTTCGTACGGTGTTGGTGTGGAAAGAACTTTCCCGCTGCATTCGCCAAAACTCGAGAAAATTGAAGTTGCTCGTCGCGGTAAAGTGCGTCGCGCGAAACTGTACTATCTTCGCGAACTGCGCGGTAAAGCTGCGAGAATTAAAGAAATTCGTTAAGATCAAACGACAAGAGGGGCTTGCTCAAAACAAGCTCCTTTTCGTTATTTTGACAGGACTTGCTATGTACGAATAGGGACACTATAGAATGGAAAGAAGGCGTACTGGTGAATTCACAACAACATAATGAAGATTCGAATCAGCAAACAGAAGCAATAAATGGATCTGGACTGAATACATCAGGACCCGCAGACGCAAAAAAGGGCGGACGAGCATACAAGGAAATTGTAGATTGGATTAAAGCGCTCGCGATCGCGGTCATTCTCGTGTTTGTTATCCGTACGTTCCTGTTCTCGCCATTTATCGTTGAAGGACCGTCTATGGAGCCTAACTTCTATACGGGCGAGCGGCTGATCGTCAACAAGCTGATTTTCAAAATCCGCGAGCCGCATCACGGAGAAGTCGTTGTATTCCATGTGCCTGATCAAGGACGTGATTTCATTAAACGGGTCATCGGCGTACCGGGCGACACGATCAAAGTCGTAGGCGACGACGTGTTCGTTAACGATCAGAAGGTGGACGAGCCTTATATTAAAGAAGCTATTGAAGCGGCACATGCCAATGGAGAGCTGTACAATACCGGCCCGGACTTCCCGAACGCGAACGTTTCGGAATCCGTTGTTCCGGACGGCAAGATTTTTGCAATGGGCGACCATCGCGGAAACAGCCAGGACAGCCGCGATATCGGCTTTGTGTCTGAAAAAGAGGTTATCGGCCGTGCAGACGCCATGTTCTGGCCGTTAAATAAAATCAGCATCATTAAGCACTACAAAGTGCACTGGTAATGTTGCAATGAGGTGAGGAAATGACCATTCAATGGTTTCCCGGTCATATGACCCGGGCAAAACGGCAAATTCAAGAGAAGCTTAAACTAATCGATATTGCCATTGAGCTATTGGATGCGCGTATTCCGCTTTCCAGCCGCAACCCTATGGTTGATGAGATACTAGGAGGCAAGCCGCGGCTGATTGTTTTGAACAAGTCGGATTTAGCCGATCCGAGGGTGACGGAGCAATGGATCGACTATTTCAAATACGAAGGTCATGAAACGGTAGCCGTCGATTCGTCGACAGGAACGCGCGTCGGTGATATTCCGGTGAAGGCGAAGGAAATATTGCAGGAGAAGATCGACCGTCAGCTGGCAAAAGGGATGAATCCCCGCGCCGTTCGGGGGCTGATCGTCGGGATCCCGAATGTCGGGAAGTCGACATTGATTAACCGCCTGGCAGGACGCAATATCGCGATTACCGGCGATAAGCCGGGCGTTACGAAAGGCCAGCAATGGATTAAAACAACATTCGACATGGATCTTCTGGATACGCCCGGTATCCTGTGGCCTAAGTTCGAGGATGAGCTAGTTGGCTACCGTCTGGCAATGACGGGTGCGATCAGAGAGCAGATCCTGAACGTGGAGGATATCGCGTTTTTCGCGGTTCGCGAGCTTGCCGAACGCTATTGGCCGGCGCTGCAGGAGCGTTTTAAGCTGGATAAGGCCCCAACCGATCCTTCCGAGTCGGATGAAATAGTACGGATTATGGAAGACATCGGCCGCCGCAGAGGCTGCCTCGTAAGCGGAGGACAAGTGGATCTGGAGAAAGCATCCGGTATTATTTTGCGGGAGCTTCGTTCCGGCAACCTTGGCCGCATAACGCTGGAAGCACCGTTCCCTGCGGCTGCGGGCAGACCGGGGGAATAACAGACGTGCTGGAATACGAAGAACGGCTATGGGCCGAGGGATATTCCGCCATTGCCGGCGTGGATGAGGTAGGCAGAGGCTGCCTGTTTGGCGACGTTGTTGCCGCAGCGGTTATTTTACCGCCTCATCTGGTGCTTGAAGGGGTTAACGACTCCAAGAAGCTGTCGGAGAAAAAGCGGAACGAGCTCTACGACATCATCGTTGACAAAAGCATTGCGTGGGCTGCGGCCCGCGTGGATGCGGAGACGATTGACCGGATCAACATCAAGCAGGCTGCAAGGCTTGCGATGAAGATTGCGCTGGAGTCGCTGCAAACGGAACCGGATTACTTACTGGTTGATGCGGAAAAGGTGGATCTTCCGAAGCCTCAGCTTGCGATCATAAAAGGGGATGCCACCAGTCAGTCGATTGCTGCCGCCTCGATCATCGCGAAGGTGACAAGAGACCGGTTGTGCGAGAAAGAATGGGAGCAGCTATATCCGGAATACGGAATTGCGATACATAAAGGCTATGCGACCAAGCTGCACCGGGAACGGCTGCTCGAATACGGAGCAAGTCCGCTTCACCGCAAATCTTTCTTGGGTAAAATTTTCGTGGAACAGCAACAGCTATTTTAAAATAAATTCCTTAATATTGTGCTAGAAAGACAGCGTACTGCTTGTAACGGAGCGATACGCTGTCTTTTTTTTTCGGGGAAAGGAGGAGCGCTTGACGGAGAGAGGAAAAGTTAATCAACGCGCGTACGAGGTTGTCGACAAGCTTGGCATTATGCGCGACTTGGCGGCATTCACGCCTGTATTGTGCGGTACGATACCAATCGCCATTGATGTGGAAGGCTCGGATCTGGACATTGCAATGGAGGTATATGATGTTGAAAGCTTTAGGGAACGCGTAGCTTTGCTATACGGGCAGCATGAGGATTTCCGCTGGAAAGAAAAGCGAATAAGGGATTTGCCGGTTTATAAAGCGAATTTTCGATACGAGGGCTTCGAGTTTGAGCTGTTTGGACAACCGGTTCCGGTGACCAAGCAACACGCGTATCTTCATATGGTTGTAGAAGCGGAGCTATTGAAGAGAAATCCGGATTTGAGGGCTCGGGTAATCCGGTTGAAGTCCCAAGGGATCAAGACGGAGCCTGCATTTGCCCGATTGCTTGGCCTTGAAGGAGACCCTTATGAGGCTTTATTAGAGCTCGGCAGAGCGCTTAGAATAATTTAGAGGCAGGACCATTCAGAAAGTCATTGCATTGTTCTTCAGAAGAAGCGGTCATCTACCGATAAATAGGGTAACAAATTGCGCGTTGTGTCGTTTCAAGCTTATGCGACAGCGGAAGAAGGTGACCAAATGAATATTGGACAGTTGGTAAGAGGGTTATTGGGCGAGTCGTCCGGCAGCGGGGATACCCGAAAGCTGGAGCTAAAGCCGGGGCAGGTTGTCCGCGGAGTCGTTCTGCAGCTGTTAGAAAATAACGAAGCAACGGTCCAAATTAACGGCGTACAGGTTCGGGCGTTTCTCGAGCTGCCGCTTGAGCCGGGGAAGTTCGCGATGCTGCAGGTGCAGCCGCAATCGGCTGGCGGATTGCTAGTGCTGAAGCAGGTGGAGAATCAGGCGGGCCTTGAAGACGTCCTGAAGGATTGGCTGAAGCAAAGCGGCCTGCCTGACCAGGAGTGGGCGGGCAACATTTTGAAGGAGCTTAGAAAAGACGGCGTGACGATGAGCCGTGACACCTTTGCGGCGCTTAAAGCGGCAACCGAGACCATGCCGCAAGGTGCGGATCCCGAGCAGTGGATGCAAGCGGCGGCGGCGGGTTTGAAGCGCGGGCTGCCGATGTCCGGCGGCACGATTGGAGCGCTGCAGCAGGTCATGTTCGGGCGTCCCGCGCACGAACTGCTGGATTCGCTGCAGCAGCAGCTTGCTGCCATCGCCGGCGAAGCATCCGGCGATGGCGACGCGGGCGCAGCCGCGCCGCGCGCAGGCGGCAGCACGCCGCAGGCGCTGCCGCAGCTGGCCGCGCGGCTGGCGGCGCTGCTCGCCGAAGGCGCAGCGCTGCAGAGCGCCGC